>CANJKG010000030.1 GCA_947474775.1 Caulobacteraceae bacterium
AACAAGTACGGCGGCGAGATGCCCCAGACCTGGGGCGTGCCGGTGGAGGAGATCCAGCGCGGCATCAAGCACGGGGTGCGCAAGATCAACATCGACACCGACAACCGCATGGCCATCACCGCCGCTATCCGCAAGGTGTTCGTCGAGAAGCCGGGCGAGTTCGACCCGCGTGGCTACCTGAAGCCCGCCAAGGAGGCCATGCGCAAGGTCTGCATCCAGCGCTTCGAGGAATTCGGCACGGCCGGCCACGCCTCGAAGGTCAAGACCCTGCCGCTCTCGGCCATGGCCAAGCGCTATGCCGGCGGGGAACTGGCCCCGAAGGTGGGGTTCACGAAGGCCGCGGCGGAGTAGGGCGGACCTCACTCCAGACGCAGGACAGGCGCGCCTTCCGGTCCGGGCGCCCCGGATGCTATCCAGTCGCATGCGCGCGATCCTGATGACCCTTGCGCTTGTGCTGGCCGCCCAGCCGGCGCTTGGCGCTGAGCCGCCGGCGGACCTGGCGGCGATCTCGGCCCAGGCCGAGGCGGGCGACCCTGTGGCGCAGAACCATCTGGGATATGTCTACCGGACGGGCCTCGGCGTCCCGAAGGACATGGCCCGCGCCATCGCCTGGTACCGCAAGGCGGCCGAACAGGGGCACCTGCAGGCCCAGAAGAGCCTGGGCTACATCTACAACCGGGGCGAGGGCGTCCCGATGGACAAGGTCGCCGGCTTCCACTGGTATCGACAAGCCGCGGAGCAGGGCGATCCCACCAGCCTGAACAATGTGGCGGTGGCCTACGCCACGGGCACCGGCGTCGCCCGGGACGAGGCGCTGGCGATCCGGTTCTATGGACGGGCCATCGCAGCGGGGAACACCGGCGCCGCCAAGAACCTGCAGATCCTGCAGAACCGGCAGCGGCGGATCGCCGGGGCCGAAGCGGCGCAGGAGGCCGCGGCCCAGGAGCAGGAACTCGCCCGCCAGCGCGAAGCGATGCTGAACCTGGGCGCCGCGCCCACCGTTCGGACGGGCGCCGGCAAGGCCTCGGACCGCGGCTTCGGGGTGAAGATCAACGTCTACGTCCGCAACAACGCCCCCTTCCGCGCCAGGTGCGAGGTGATCTGGGAGGTCGGGAACTCCTCGCTCAGCGTCTCCCACATCAAGACCCTGGGGCCGGGCGAGGAGGCGCAGTTCGCCCAGGACGGCATCCCGGTGAACCCCATGGCGCGCTGTATCAGCGACCCCAGCGACCCCAAGGCGCCGCCGGACTGGGGCGCGGATTCCTGATCACGCGTCCATCGGGGCGCCGCGCATCTCCTTCACCAGGAGCAGGCCGACCAGGAAGGTCATGGCCGCCACGGCGATGGGATACCAGAGGCCGTAGTAGATGTTGCCCGTGGCGGCCACCATGGCGAAGGCGGTGGTGGGCAGGAAGCCGCCCAGCCAGCCGTTGCCCAGGTGATAGGGGAGCGACATGGAGGTGTAGCGGATCCGCGCCGGGAACATCTCCACCAGGGCCGCGGCGATGGGGCCGTAGACCAGGGTGACGTAGAGCATCAGCAGCCAGAGCAGGCCCACCACCAGCGGCCGGTTTACCTTGGCGGGGTCGGCCTTGGCGGGATAGCCAGCGTCCTTCAGCGCGGCGCCCAGGGTCTTCACCCACGCGGCCTTGCGGGCGTCGAACTCGGCCTTGGCCAGGCCCCCGCCGCGGAAGCTGATCACCTGGTTCGCGCCGACCTGCACCGAGGCGATGGTCCCGGCCGGGGCGGCGCGGTTCTCGTAGGAGACGCCGGCGCTGGCCAGCGCCGCCTTGGCCACGTCGCAGGACGAGGTGAACGCGGTCTTGCCTACCGGATCGAACTGCAGGGCGCAGTCGGCGGGGTCGGCGGTGACGGTCACCGGCGCGCGGGCCACGGCGGCGGCCAGATCGGGGTTGGCGGCCGCGGTGAGGCCCTGGAAGATCGGGAAATAGGTCAGGGCGGCGAGCAGGCAGCCAGTCAGGATCACCGGCTTGCGGCCGATCTTGTCGGACAGCCAGCCGAACAGGATGAAGAACGGCGTGCCGAGGACCAGCGCGATGGCCACCAGGCTGTTGGCCAGGGCGCCGTCGACCTTCAGCATCCGCTCCAGGAAAAACAGGGCGTAGAATTGGCCAGTGTACCAGACCACCGCCTGGCCGGCGGTGAGCCCGAACAGCGCCAGGATCACCAGCTTCAGGTTGCCCCAGCGGCCGAAGCTTTCCCTCAGCGGCTGGGTCGCGCCCTTGCCCTCGGCGGCCATCTTCCTGAACACCGGGCTTTCGCCCAGGCGCAGGCGAATCCACAGCGACACCCCCAGCAGCAGGATCGACACCAGGAACGGAACGCGCCAGCCCCAGGCGGCGAACGCCTCCTCGCCCACCTGGCCGCGGATCAGCAGGATCACCAGCAGGCTCAGGAACAGGCCCATGGTGGCGGTGATCTGGATCCAACTGGTGTAGAGCCCGCGCTTGCCCGGCGGCGAATGCTCGGCGACGTAGGTGGCCGCCCCGCCGTACTCCCCGCCCAGCGCCAGGCCCTGGATGAGCCGGAGCGTGATCAGCATGATCGGCGCCGCCACCCCGATGGCCTCGTAGCTGGGCAGCAGGCCCACAACGAAGGTCGACAGCCCCATCAGCAGCATGGTCACCAGGAAAGTGTTCTTGCGCCCCCACAGGTCGCCAAGGCGGCCGAACACCAGGGCTCCGAACGGGCGCACCGCGAAGCCGGCGGCAAAGGCTAGCAGAGCGAAGATGTAGCCGGTGGTCTCGTTGACCCCGGAGAAGAAGTGCCTGGTGATGAAGGTGGCCAGCGAGCCGTAGAGGTAGAAGTCGTACCACTCGAACACCGTGCCCACCGAGGCCCCGGCGATCACCATCCGGGTCGAGCCCGCGCCTACCTGGGTGTCGTCCGCCCTGTCGTCCGCCACGCGTTGTTCCCCCGATCCCTTGTGGGACGGTGGCTCACGTTCGGCGTGGAGGCAACCTGGGCTTGGCCCGGCCTATGGATGGGGCGGCCAGGCCTCGGTGCCGCGCCCCCGCGGCCGGAACAGGCGCACGCTGGGCAGGTCGGCGAGGGTGGGCTTGAGGTTCCTCTGCCACAGCTCGTGGGTCAGCAGGTTGGCGAAGGCGATCCAGCCCACATAGGGGGCGACCAGGGTGGCCGAGGCGGGATCAACACGCCGCACGCGCCATGCGTAGAGCGCCGAGGTTCCAAGCGTCAGGCCCGCCGTCGCCATCCGCCCGCCGATGCGCTTTGGACCCCAGGCCAGCCAGCCGGCGTTAAGCCCCTGCACCAGGCCCCACAGGGCCAGCGCCTGGGTGCGGGCGAAGCTGGAGGGCGCGTTCCACACCCGGAAACCCGACAGGGTGAGCGCCACAAACAGAGGCGGCCAGACGGTGGAGAAGATCGACGGCGGCTTCGGCGGCTCCGGCGGGTTCAGCTCCTCATAGTCGGAATAGGCCTCGGGGTCCTCCGGCGCCGGCTTGGCCAGGTGGGCGATGAGAGCGGCGAGCGCCACCGCCCCGCCGGTGATCACCAGGCCGGTGGCGATATGGCGCGTCGTGCGGCCATGACTGTTGGCCAGGTCGTCCACGGCGTCTCGCACCATCCACATGCGGGTCTCCCTGCAGCCGGCTGAATCACACGGCCACGCTTAGAGGCGTTCTCTGGTCAGATGGTTTCATCCAACCATATAAAAAGCCTCTAACCCGGAATTTGAGCGGGTTTGTGATCCCAAAGCCACCCCCCGTTTGACGAGAGGCCGGGGGCTCAGCTTTCGTCCAGCTCGCCCATGGCGCTCTGGAGGTAGTTCTGCTCGCCAACGCTCTTGAGGAGGGCGAGTTGGGTCTCCAGGAAGTCCACGTGGTCCTCGGTGTCGTCGAGGATATCCCGGAGCATGCCGCGCGAGACGTAGTCCTGCGAGGTCTCGCAGAGCTTGATCGCGTCCACCAGCGTGCGGCGGCCGCCCATCTCCAGGTCCAGGTCGGCGGCCAGGCACTCGGGCACGGTCTCGCCGATCTTCATCTTGTGCAGGTCCTGCAGGTTGGGCAGGCCATCGAGGAACAGGATCCGCTTGATCAGCTTGTCGGCGTGCTTCATCTCGCCGATCGATTCCTCGTAGGTCATCTTGCCGAGCTTCGCGAGACCCCAGTTCTGGTACATGCGCGCATGCAGGAAGTACTGGTTCACCGAGGTGAGCTCGTTGGTGAGCACAGCGTTCAGGACCCGAATGATGGCCTTGTCACCCTGCATGCCAGAATCTCCTGAAATCACCTATGTCGAACGGAAACTCCTCTCGCGGGCGAAAGGTGTCAAAGCCTATGTTTGCGAGTGAGTTTCGGTCGCTGAACGCGACGCGAACAACGGCCTGAGCGGGCCTATTCGGCGGCGTAGCTCAGGGCTTCGCGCTTTTCGTCCAGCATCTGTCGCATGTCGCAGACGCAGCGGGCGCACTGGGCGGCTGAGCCGCAGGCCTTGAAGATCTGCGCTGGACGGCGGGCGCCGGCCTCTATGGCGGCGCGCACTTCGCGTTCCCGGATGCCATTGCAGTTGCAGACGTACATGGTGGTCGCGTCGTTCCCGATGACTGACGATAAGCTACCCAGCTGCGAACGCGTTTGCAAGTCATTCGCAAAAGAAACCGTGCTTCCGCGCGCGAAAGTCGCAGCCAGATGGGTTGTGATGGCCCGTCGTTCGCCTCGGACGAGGCAAAGCTAGGCTGGAATTTGTCCGTGGATTTTGACCCAGATCAAAGGTGCGCGGTCTGGTCGGGGGGCCAGCTCGAGCCCGCGAGGCCGGTTCTTCGGGCTCGCGCTCACCGCCGCGCTGGCGACGGTCGTTGTGGCCTAACTGCTGTAGGCGCTGCTGAAATAGCCGCAGGCGCGTGTATGAAGGCCCGATGTCGCTCTGCCGCCTCTACCTGATCACCCCGCCGCGCCTGGACGACCTGGCGGGTTTCGGCCGCACCCTGGCCCATGCGCTGGATGCCGGCGACGTGGCCGCCCTGCAGGTCCGGCTGAAGGATGTCCCCGACGAGATCGTGGCCGCCGCCGTGGACGTGCTGATGCCCATCGCCCAGGCCCGCGACGTGGCGGTGATCCTGAACGACCGGCCCGACCTGGCCGCCCGCCTGGGCTGCGACGGCGTTCACGTGGGGCAGGAGGACGCCTCCCTGGCGGAGGCGCGTCGGATCATGGGGCCAGACGCGATGATCGGCGTCACCTGTCATAACAGCCTGCACCTGGCCATGGAGGCGGCGGAGGGCGGGGCCGACTATGTGGCCTTCGGCGCCTTCTTCCCGACCTCGACCAAGGATGCGCCCACCCGCGCCGACCCCGAGATCCTGCGTGGCTGGCAGGCCGACATGGTGATCCCCTGCGTGGCCATCGGCGGGATCACCGTGGAGAACGCCCGTGGACTGGCGGCGGCCGGGGCGGACTTCCTGGCCGTGAGCGCCGGGGTCTGGTCCCACGGCGAGGGCCCGGCGGCGGCGGTGAAGGCGTTGAATGCGGAGATCGCGGCCGGCGTGGCAGAGCGAGCCTAACCGCTTCCCTTGCTATCGCCGGCCCCGGCCCCTATTCCGCGCCCCATGAGCACCCAATCGGCCCTGCTGAAAGTGATGTCCGACGCCGCGCGCAAGGCGGCCCGGGGCCTCAACCGCGACTTCGGCGAGCTGGCCGAGCTGCAGGTGGCCAAGAAGGCGCCCGCCGACTTCGTCTCCGCCGCCGACATCAAGGCCGAGCAGACCATCTTCGAGATGCTGGCCAAGGCCCGGCCCGGCTACGGCTTCCTGGGCGAGGAGCGCGGCCTGGTCGAGGGCACCGACAAGACACACACCTGGGTGGTCGACCCGCTGGACGGCACCACCAACTTCCTGCACGCCATCCCGCACTTCGCCATCAACATCGCCCTGCAGCGCGAAGGCGCCGTGGTGGCCGCGGTGACCTTCAACCCCGTCACCAATGAGCTGTTCTGGGCCGAGAAGGGCAAGGGCGCCTTCGTCAACGACCACCGCCTGCGGGTGGCGGCGCGTGGGCGGCTGGAGGAGGCGGTGCTGGCCACCGGCATCCCGTTCCTGGGTCATGGCCAGCACGCGACGTTCCTGAAGGAACTGCACCAGGTCAGCCAGCGGGTGGCGGGCGTGCGACGCTTCGGCGCTGCTTCCCTTGACCTGGCCTGGGTCGCCGCCGGGCGCTTCGACGGCTTCTGGGAGCGCGACCTGAAGTCCTGGGACCTGGCGGCGGGCCTGCTGCTGGTCACCGAGGCCGGCGGGCGGGTCACCACCGCTGACGGCGGCGACGACATCCTGGAGACCGGCTCGATCTGCGCCGGCAACCTCGAGCTCCAGCCCCTGGTCCTGGAGCGCCTGAGGGCCGCGAAGTAGTCTCCCCGACAAGAAAAAAGGCCGCGCCAGTCCGGCGCGGCCTGAAGTCAAAAGGGAGGAAACGCCCAGGTTGGGCAAACCACAGATATGTCGCTGGGCGTCCGATGCAAGCCTTGGTCGTCGATTTTCTGACCTGCTGGGCAGATGCCTAGAAATTAGGCGCGCCATTCGCATTCCCGCGCCGCGCCCGGAAGAACTCGCGCAACAATGAGGCGCTTTCCGCCGCCAGCAGGCCGCCTTCCACCCTGGGCCGCCAGTGGCAGGTGGCCTGCTCGAAGAACCGCGGCCCGTGCGCCACCGCCCCGCCCTTGGGATCCTCCGCCCCATATACCAGCCGCCCGATCCGGGCGTGGCTGATGGCCCCGGCGCACATGGCGCAGGGCTCCAGGGTTACCACCAGCGTCAGGTTCGTCAGCCGGTAGGAGCCTCGTCTGGCCGCCGCCGCGCGCAGGGCCACGATCTCCGCATGGGCGGTGGGATCGTGCGCGCCGATGGGGCCGTTGGCGCCCACCGCGATCACCTCGCCGGTGGTCGGATCCACCACCACCGCGCCCACGGGGACCTCGCCGCGCGCCGCGGCGTCTTGCGCCGCTTCAAGGGCGATGCGCATGGTGGGGAGGTCATGGTCCACGATCCGCACCGAACCGGTGGCGCTCCACCCGGTCAAGCCCGCACGTCAGATATTCGGTCCTCGCCTGAGAGCGACGGGGAGGGCGAGCGCGTCGCCAAGGCCCTGGCGCGGGCCGGCGTGGCCTCGCGCCGCGACGTCGAGCGGCTGATCGAAGCCGGCCGCGTGGCCCTGAACGGCCAGGTGCTGACCACGCCGGCGGTGAAGGTCGAGCCGGGCGACATCCTTACCGTCGATGGCGCGGTGGTGGGCGACGCCGAGCCGGTGCGGATGTTCCGTTTCCACAAGCCTGTGGGCCTGCTCACCTCCCACAAGGACCCGCAAGGGCGCCCGACGGTGTTCGACGCCCTGCCCAAGGGCCTGCCCCGGCTGATCTCGGTGGGCCGCCTTGACATCAATTCCGAGGGTCTGCTGCTGCTCACCAACGACGGCGGGCTGGCCCGGGCCCTGGAGCTGCCCGCCACAGCCCTGGTCCGCCGATACCGGGTCCGCGCCAAGGGCCGGGTGACCCAGGCGAAGCTGGACACCCTACAGGCCGGCATCACCGTCGAAGGCGTCCACTACGGGGCCATTGAGGCCCATCTCGACAAGGCCAAGGAGGGGCCACAGGGCGCCAACCTGTGGATCACCGTCACCCTGACGGAGGGCAAGAATCGCGAGGTCCGCCGGGTGATGGAGGCGCTCGGCCTTCAGGTGAACCGCCTGATCCGCCTTTCCTATGGGCCCTTCGCGCTGGGAACCCTTGAGACCGGCGAGATCGAGGAGGTGGGCCCGCGCGTGATCCGCGAACAGATGGGCGAGCACATCGCGCCACAGAACCTGCCCCGGGGCGACAGGCCCATGCTGCAGAAGACCTCCACCACGGCGACCGCCCGCCGGTCGGCGTCGCGCAAGCCCGGCAGGCCCGGCCAGGGTCCCAAGCGCCGCGACGCCGCCGGCGAGGCCCCCGCGAAGAAGGTCTACAAGGCCGGCTGGGCCAAGCCGAAGCCGAAGGTACCCCGCAAGCCCGGGCCGCCGAAGGCGCGGGGCGCGCCCAAGCCGCGCTAACTTAACCCCGCGCCTTCAGCCGCCCCGCAAGCCCGCTCGTCCGCCGCGCCAGCCAGGATCACCGCCAGGCCGATCAGCAGCGCCTGGCCGCGCCAGCCCCAGATCGGCTCCAACGCCGCCACCACGCAGGTCGCCGTCAGCGCGGCCATCCGGTGTGGCTTGGCCATCGGGCCCCGGAAGTCGGCGGGAAGGCCCAGGCCCCGGCCCAGCTCTCGGAGATAGGCCGTCAGCACCGCCAGGACGGCCGCGCTCCAGCCCAGGATGTCGCCGCACGGCCAGCCGCTGGCCTGCGCGGCGTAGCCTGCGCCTGCCAGGAACAGGATGTCGGCGAACCGGTCCGGCAGCTCGTTCCAGATCGGCCCGGCGTGGGAGCCGCGCCCATGCTCCACCGCCACCATCCCGTCCAGCAGGTTGGCCAGCAGCCGCAGCTGGATGCACACGGCCGCGCCGATCAGGGCGGCGGCGCGGGAGCCGCCCTCAGCCGCCCCCGACCACAGGAACAGCCCGCATCCGATGGCCGCGAACACCATGCTCATTGCCGAGACCGCGTCGGGGCTCACGCCCGTCCGCGCCAGACCGGCGGCGGCGGCCCTCGCCCAGCCGGTGTCGCGACTGGCCAACGGGCGGCGGCTTTCAGGCGTCTCGCTCATACGGTTCGGGCTCCCCGCCGCGCGAGGCCGGCGGCGTAGACAAAGGCGTAGAGCGTGGAGACGCCCCAGGGAACCGCCACCGTGCGGGCGACCTGCGGCGTGCCGATCAGGAGGTGGACGGCTGTCAGCACCGCCAGGATCACCGCGGCGGTGACGGCGGGTGGGACCAAATGGGCGAGCACGCCGGGGAAGCGCGGAGACATGGCCTCGAGCGCCCGCTTCAGCACCAGGGTGATCAGGCCGGAGAGCACCCCCTGGCCGATGCCGGCGGTCCAGGTCGCCGCGCCCTGGCCCCAGTTGACGAACAGCGCCCAGCTCCCCATCCCCAAGAAGGCGAAGGCCACATGGACGGCCGTTGAGCGGGCGAGGCGGCGGAGCATCGGCCGAGCCTTTCCGCCGCGGGGGGCCGGGTCAAGGGCGGTTGACCGCGCCGCCGGCCTGGGCATGCTCGCAAGCCATGGGGCGGCCGCACGCATGAACCAAGTCCGGGAGGCCTTCGCCGCCCAGCCACCGGCGCTGCTGTGGGGTCTGGGCGGTGTGCTGGGCGTGCTGACCCTGGCGGTGGCGATCGCCGCCCTGCTGCCGAAGCTGAAGCCGGGCGAGGACCACGCGAACCTGCGCCAGCGGATCGGCTCCTGGTGGGTGATGATCGCCATGCTGACGGCCGCCCTGCTGCTGGGCTGGCAGGCCGTCACAGGCCTGTTTGCCGTCATGTCCTTCATCGGCCTGCGGGAATTCCTCTCGTTGGCGCCGGCGCGCCGCGAGGACCGGCCGATCCTATGGGCGGCCTACCTGACCATTCCGGTGAGCTACGCCTTCATCATCACCGACACCTACGGCTTCTACCTGGTGTTCGTGCCGGTCTACGTCTTCTTGGCTCTGCCGTTCCTGATGGCCTGTATCGGACAGACCCGGGCCTACCTGTCCACGGCGGCGATCTTCCACTGGGGCGTGGTCACCTGCGTCTACAACCTGGGCTACGCGGCCTTCCTGATGCGGGCGCACGAACCGCAGAGCCTGCCCGCAGGGCCGGCGGGGCTGGTGTTCATGCTGCTGGTCGCCACCGAGGCCAACGACGTGGCTCAGTACGTCTGGGGCAAGTCTATCGGACGCCGCAAGATCTTGCCCAAGGTCAGCCCCAACAAGACCTGGGAGGGCTTCCTGGGCGGCTGGGCGACCACAGCGGCGCTGATCTGGTTCGTGGGGCCCTGGTTCCTGCCGCTGTCCGGCCTGGGGCTGGCGGTGATGGCCGTCACCCTGCCGCTGGCGGGCTTCGCTGGCGACGTGACCATGAGCGCCGTCAAGCGCGACCTCGGGGTGAAGGACACCAGCGCGCTCATCCCCGGCCACGGCGGCCTGCTGGACCGGGTGGACAGCCTGACCTTCACCGCCCCGCTGTTCTTCCACCTGGTGGTCTACTTCGGGCATCGCGCCTTCTGATGGGCTGGCTCCGTCGTCTCCTCCTTGTGCTCATCGCCCGCCCGCTGGCCCGCGTGTTCACTGGCGCCGACGTCCTCGGGCGCGAACGCCTGCCGCTCAAAGGGCCCGCCATCGTGGCGGCGAACCACGCCAGCCACGTGGACACCCTCCTGCTGCTGACCATGTTCCCGTCCAGGACGCTGCACCTGGTGCGGCCGGTGGCGGCCGCCGACTACTTCCTGAAGGATCCTGTGGTGAGCTGGTTCTCGCGAAACATCATCGGCATCGTGCCCATCGCCCGCGACCGGGCAGGGGCGGGCGAGGACGTCCTGGCCCCGGCCCGCGAGGCCCTGGAGCGCGGCGCGATCATCATCATCTTCCCCGAAGGCACGCGCGGCTCCGGCGAGGCGCTCACCCGCCTGAAGACCGGCGTGGCCAAGCTGGCCGCCAGCTTCCCCGCCGCGCCGGTGACGCCGGTCTGGCTGCAGGGCGCGGGCCGGGTGCTGCCCAAGGGCGACAGGCTGCCCGTGCCCCTCAACTGCACGGTCCTGGTGGGCGAGGCCATGGCGTGGAGCGGCGACCGCATGGCCTTCATGGACGAGTTGCGCGACCGGCTGCAGGCGCTTTCCGACGCCGCTCCGCCTCAGCGGTGGGCCTGACCATGCGCATCGTCTCCGGTCAGTTCCGCGGCAAGACCCTGACCGCCCCGCCGGGCGCCGCCACCCGGCCCACTTCCGACCGCGCCCGGCAGGCGATCTTCAACATCCTCGAGCATGCGCCATGGTCGCCAGGCGTACGGGACCTGCGGGTGATGGACCTGTTCGCCGGCTCCGGCGCGCTCGGCTTCGAGGCCCTGTCGCGGGGCGCGGCCTTCTGCCTGTTCGTGGAGACCGACGAAGCCGCCCGCGGCGCGATCCGCCAGAACGTCGAGGCCATGGGCCTGTTCGGCCAGACCCGCGTCCACCGCCGCGACGCCACCAACCTGGGACAGCGGCCCGGCGCCGACGGTCCGGCCTTCGCCCTCGCTTTCCTCGATCCGCCCTACGGCAAAGGCCTGGGCGAGGCCGCCCTGCCGAGGCTGCTGGACGGCGGCTGGCTGGCGAGCGGCGCCATCGTCGTGCTGGAGAAGGGCGGCGGCGAACCGGACGTCGTCCTGGAGGGCTTCGAGGCGCTGGCCGCCCGCGACTACGGCGCCGCGCGTGTCGAGTTCCTTAAGGCCCGTTAGCCAAGTCAGAGAAGTGTCGCGAAATATTCATCCAGTGACGGCGGCCGCCTAATCGGGCGTTAGGCGATCGCGGTCCATGAGGTCTCGACTCGGGGAGGAAACCATGGACCTGTTGCTCGACATCGCGCCCTCCATTCCCCCCGTGCTGCCGGAGGTCACCGGCGCCGAGGTCTATCGGCGGTTCGAGGCCGAGCCGGATACCCTGGCGATCGCCGTGGTCGACGCCGGCGGCAGGCCGGTAGGCATCGTCGAGCGTAACGCATTCCTGGTGAAGATGGCCGCGCAGTACGGCTACGCCCTGTGGTCGGGCCGGCCCATCGCCCAGAGCATGAAGACCGACCCCGTGATCGCCGATGGCGACGTTACGGTCGCCGAGTTCTGTGGCCGCATCCTGCAGGAGAGTTCTTCGGATCTGCTGCATGGCTTCATCGTCACCCGGGAGGGTCGCTACGTGGGCGTCGGCGCCGCGCTCAACCTGTTGCAGGCGTCGGCCGCCGCCACCGCCCGCCATGCCGTCGAGATGAGCCGCATGGCCGACGAGGCCCGTGACGCCCTGGCCGCCAAGGAGCGCTTCCTGGCGGTGATGAGCCACGAAATCCGCACGCCGCTGAACGGCGTGCTGGGCGTTGCCGAGATCATCCGGCGCAAGCTGCGCCAGGACGACCTCCGCCCGTTGGTGGACACCATCCTGGATTCCGGCGGCGTGCTGCTGCGGCTGCTGAACGACGCGCTCGACCTGTCGCGCGCCCAGGCCTCAGGTCTTGAGCTCGACGAGGAGCCCATGGCGGTCGTTGAGGTGCTTGACCAGGTGAGGGCGCTCTGGTCGCCCCAGGCCGAGTTGAAGGGGGTGGCCCTGCGCAGCAGCTACGACGGCCCGTCCGACCTCTGCGTCCTGGGCGACATGGTCCGTATACGGCAGATATTCAACAACCTGGTCGGCAATGCGTTGAAGTTCACGCCCGGGGGTGAGGTGATCGTAACCCTGCGGACCTGCGACGACGGCGGTTTCGTGCGGCTGCTGGGCGCGGTGAGGGACAACGGGCCCGGCGTGCCTGCCGACCGGCTGGACACGATCTTCGAGCCGTTCAGCCAGACGGAGGAGGGTGTCCGCCGGGGCGGCGCGGGCCTGGGCCTGGCCGTCTGCCGCCAGATCACGGCCCGGATGGGCGGGACGATCGGCGCACGGAACCACGAGGCAGGCGGCGCCGTGTTCGAGTTCGATATCCCCCTCCACCGTTTGCCCTCGCAGAGCGGGGAGGCCGCCAGCGGCGACGAAGCGTCAACAGACGGCGCCCTGCATGTGCTGATCGTCGACGACAACGCCACCAACCGTCTGGTCGCGGAGAACCTCTGCGAGATCTTCGGCTGCACCACTGAATCCGTGGCCGATGGGTCAGCGGCCATCGAGGCGGCGCTCTCCGGGCGCTTCGACCTCGTGCTGATGGACATCAAGATGCCGGGCATGGACGGGGTGGAAGCGACCCGCCGGATCAGGTCGGGGCCCCACGCCAGTTCGCAGGTGCCGGTGGTCGCGCTGACCGCCAACGCCGATCCGTCCGACGCCGCCTTCTACCAGAGCTGCGGCATGAACGGGGTGGTGGAGAAGCCGATCAGGCCGGAGCGGCTGCTGGCCGCCATAACGGCTGTGTTCCATACCGAAGAGACGTTCCCTGCCCACACGGTGGCGGCTTAGGCTCTACCCGTGAGCAGGGCGTAGGCGGCCAGCGCCATCACCCGCGCCGAAGCCACCATGTCGTCGATGCCCACCCACTCATCGGGGGTGTGCGCCAGGTCCAGCGACCCTGGCCCATAGGCGATGCAGTCGCGCAGCCTGCCGATCCGGTCGATGTGCTTCTGGTCGTAGGTCCCGGGCGAGCAGCAGATCTGGGCGGGCCTGCCCAGCACCTGTTCCACCGCCTCGCAGGTCATACGCACCACGGCCCGGTCGGGGTCGGTCATGGTCGGGCGCACCTCGAACAGGTCGCGCAGTTTGTAGCGGAAGTTGGGGCGAGTTTGGACCAGGCCGTCCAGGACGCCACGCATCTGGGCCTTCACCTCGTCCAGATCCTCCTCGATCAGCAGGCGGCGATCCAGCACGATGCGGCAGCTGTCCGGGACCACAGGGGAGGGCAGTCCCTCGCCGCTGGCGTCGGCCTGGCCGCCGTGTATCGAGTTGATGTTCAAGGTGGGCGTGCGCGCGCCCTCCGGGACCACCGGCATCCGCGTCGGCTGGCCGCCAAGGGTGGGGAATATCCGCCTCTCCAGCTCCTCCAGCACGGCGCCCATGTGGCGCACGGCGCTGTCGCCCAGGAACGGCATGGAGCCGTGGGCGATACGGCCCTCGGTGGTGATCTCCGACCACCAGACGCCGCGGTGGCCGATGCAGACGCGGTCGACGTTCAGCGGCTCGGGGATGATCACGTGATCGACGCGGGGCCTGGAGAAATAGCCGCGCTCCGCCAGATAGGCCACGCCGCCGTAGCCGCCCGACTCCTCGTCGGCTGTGCCTGATATCTCCAGCGCGCCCGGCAACTGGATCCCGGAATCGATCAGAGCCTCGACAGCGATAACGGAAGCCGCGAGACCGCCCTTCATGTCGCAGGCGCCGCGGCCATAGACCTTGCCGTCCTTCACCACGCCCTCGAAGGGCGGGACGGTCCAGCCCTCGCCGGCCTCCACCACGTCGATGTGGCTGTTGAAGTGGACGCAAGGGCCGGGCCTCGCACCCTCGTAGCGGGCGATGACATTGATGCGGGGGCGCTCGTCGCTGTCGCCCGGCGCGCCCTCGGCCCGGACGTACTCCACCGCAAAGCCGCGCTTGCGAAGCCGCTCGCCCAGGTGCTCGGCGCAGGGCCGGTAGGCGTCGCCGGGCGGATTGACCGTCGGGAAGCGGATCAGTGCCTGGGTCAGGGCCACCAGCTCGTCGCGGCGTCCCTCGATTTCGCGCAGCAGGGCGTCTTCGGCGGGATGTGACGTCATGGTCGTCATTTAGACCATGCTCAGCCGCCAGCAAGCGGCCGGAACCTCTCTGTCCAGATGACAGGCGGGGCGCGCCCGGCATCCGGGCGCCCCTGAGGTGTCAGCGACCTTAGCCGGCGCTGTAGCGCCGCTGGTCGTCCCGGCGTTCGAACCGAATCTGCATCGCGAGCTGATCGAAGCGGCGATCAAGGTCCGCCCGCTCGCGCATGGTCAGCCCGTCGCGGCGATACCTGGCCTCGACGCGGGCGATCTCCCGGAACTCCGCGCGCAGGCGCGTGGCTTCCGCAGGCGTCAGCTGCCGGCTGCGCACCCCCTGATCGATGCGCTGGTCGAGCTGCGCCTGGCGCAGGTTGATCGCCACCCACCGGCCGCGGTTGTCGGTCCAGTCGCGCCCGCCGTACCAGTTGCGGGTCTGGCGGTCGTGCCGCTCGTCGATGATCTTGTGCGACAGGGTCTTGAAGCGCGCTTCCAGGTCGCCGCGCTCCCAGGCGGTTAGGCCGTTCGCCCGGTAGCGGGACTCCAGCGCTTCCAGGTCACGGAACTCAGTGCGCAGTTGCAGGGCCTCGGCGCGCGTCAGGTCGCCGGTCCTGATCCCGGACTCGATGCGCTGGTTCATCGCCGCCTGACGTTCATTGATCGACAGGCCCTGAGCCGCCGCGGTCCCGGCCGCAAAGCAGAGGGAGAGGGCGGCGGCTGCGCCAAACAGTGACTTGTTCATAGCTTTCTCCGTTCCATCCCCGTCGGGCGTTGAAACGGTTAAGCGAACGGTAGGTTGCGAAGCGGCGGGAGATGCCTCAGGAGGCGATGGCCCTTTTTGGAGCGGCGTTGGCCGGTGGACATAGGGTCTCGGTCAGCGCCTCCAGCAGGCGGTCGGGCCGGATGGGCTTGGTCACATGGTTATCGATGCCGGCCCGTCTCGCCCGCTCGATCTGCTCGGGCAGGGCCTCGGCGGTCACGGCAATGATCGGCGTGCTCGCGCGCCGGCCGCCCAGGGCGCGGATCTGGCGGGTGGCGGCCAGCCCGTCCAGCACCGGCATGTGGATGTCCATCAGCACGACGTCGTAGTCGGCGGCGGCGGCGGCGCGCACGGCCTCCTCGCCGCCCTCGCGCTCCAGCATGCCGATGTCGCCGCCCATGGCGCCGACCAGCTCGCGGCAAAGGGCTAGGCCCAAGCCGGTGCCGCCGAAGCGGCGGGTGGTCGAGCTGTCGGCCTGGCTGAAGCGGGTGAACAGCCGCGCCTGGGCCTCGGGCGGCACGCCGCAGCCGGTGTCCAGGATCTCGACGTTCAGCTGATGGGCCGCGCCCTCGCCGTCCTCGCCTTCCAGCCACGCCCTGAGTTCGACCGAGCCCTCGGCGGTGAACTTCACGGCGTTGGACAGGAGGTTCTGCAGCACCTGGCGAATGCGCGCGACGTCGCCCAGCGCCGTCATCCGCATGCCTTCGCCGAGCTGGGCGACGAGTTGCAGCCCCTTGGTCTCCGCGCTCGAGCGGTAGAGCTCGATGACGCTGCCCAGCACGGCGTGCGGCTCGAACGGCGCGCTCTCCAGTTCCAGCCTGCCGGCCTCGATCTTCGCCAGGTCCAGGATGTCGGACAGGATCGCGGTGAGCAGGTCGCCGCTCTCCAGCATCACCCGCACCATCTGCGACTGGTCGGGATTGAGGCCTGTGGTGGCCAGGGCGCCCGCGGTGCCCAGGATACCGTTGAGCGGGGTGCGGATCTCGTGGCTCATGGTGGCCAGGAAGTCGCTCTTGGCCTGGTTGGCGGCGTAGGCTTCGTCGCGGGCCTGCCGCAGCGCCCCTTCGGACTGCTTGCGCGCGGTGATGTCGCGCCACAGGGTCACCGCCCGATCCTGGCGGTCGACGGTCATCAGGGCGACGGTCATCTCAGCAGTGAAGGCCTCGCCGGACGGGCGCTGGCACTCCACCTCTGTGTTGGATTCCTGCATCTTCTCGACGATGAAGTGGGCGATGTCGCCATGGGAGGTCAGGCCCAGTTCGACGAACGGCAACCCCACCACATCGGCGCGCCGGCGATCGAACATCGCCTCGGCCGCGCTGTTGAAGGCGATCACATTGGAATGGCCGTCAAGGACGATCACCCCGTCGCCGATGGCCTCCAGCAGGGCGTACAGCCGCTCCTCGGTGGCCCGGGCCTCCGCCGAGGCCTCCGAGCGCACCGCGGCGTTGAGCTGCGAGAGTTCGGCCGACATCAGCCGCATGGCGTGGTCGTGCAAGCTCCGCGACTCATCCTGTTCGCTGTAGGCGGCGCTGACCATGTCTAGCAGCAGCCCGACATCGATCTGGCCCGCGGCGTTGCGGGCCTTCCTCAGCTGGCGTTCCAGCAGGCGGTGTCTCTCAGGTGGGGGCCTCACCATCTCGCTTATGCGGCTTCCCGCACGAGGGTGACCGTCATGGTCTGGTTGTGCAGGGTGCACGCGCCGGTGAAGCCGTGCGGGCAGATCTCGCCGTAGGAGTAGAAACCCAGCATGGCCACATCGCCCAGCACCTCGGCGATGCTCTCCACCTCGTCGCTCACCCGCTGACCCATCATCAGCTTGCGGCCGATGCAGCTGACCAGCAGGGCCAGTGAATCCCCGTCGCCGCCGTCCTGGCCGGCCTGGCGCGCGGCCTCGGCGGCGCCGTCGGCGAGGTTGTCGGGCGAGCCGCGCATGAGCTGCGCCGACCAGCCTTCCGGGACGTCGCCGGCGAACACCAGCGCCTGGCGGGCCTCGTCCACGCCGACGATGGTGCGCACCACGTCATATGCCGAGCCGGGTTCGGGCCGGATGACAAGCGGGAACAGCAGGGCGCTGCCCGGCAACTGGGCGGCCGCGGCGCCCAGGTATTCCCTGTAGAGCTGCAGGGCGGGCTTGCCGTCCAGCTCCAGCAGGATGTTGAATTCCGAGGCGGTGACCTGCCGCTCGGGCCCGAAGGCCTCCCAGCCGCCAGCCGAGCCCCAGCCCATCCGCAGGCCTTCGCCATAGAAGCCCACAGCCACCACGGCGCTGGGCGACAACGGCGCGTCCAGCCCGACGCGGGTCTGCTGGAAATCGGCCCCGTCGCCGGCCAGGCCGCCGGTCACCACCACCTCGCGGGGCAGCACGCTGGTCAGGCCGTCCACCAGGGCGGTGCCGTTGACCATCACACCATCGGAGAGGACGTAGACACCCTTCAGGTCTGGCGCGGCGAGCGTGCGGGCGAGCCGTGCCCCCAGGTCGGTGATGGAGCCGCCGGGAGCCACGTCGGCGCGCATGCCACGCACCCTGGCGTGCCTGAAGCTGACCACGGCGGCGACCGCCGACTGGTCGGAGGCCTCGTTCCCGATGATCTCGCCGCCGGTGGAGCAGCCGGCGATCACGGCCACCGGGAAGTTCCGGCGCAGGGCGTCGTAGAGTTCGGGGTCCTTGGCCAGGCTCGGGGCGGCGAACCACAGGACGAGATCGGCGGCCGCGGGCGCAGGGGCGCCGTCGAGGGCCTTCCAGGCCGCTCCCGACCACCTCATCACCGTGGCTTTCATGGGCCGCTCCAGGGCGGACGCAGGTCCGCCAGATACCTGGATCTGCTTTAGCGATGACTGCTTTATGCAAGCTTAAGCCAGAGCCGCACGCCGCATTCCCGGATGTCCGCGCCGCGGAGGTCGTGGAGGAGGTGGCGCTGCTATCGCGGGCGATTCTCGGCGGTCTCGCGGCGGGCGCGCTCCAACTCTGGGCCTTCGGGTCCGTCCACGGCGTCGGAGGCTTCGCGCGCCTTCTGCTCGACCGGGCCGGTCTCCACGAACTTGCGCTCTTCCTTCTGGAAGCGGCGGCTGGCGTCATAGTTGCCTTCGACCTGGATCTGCGACTTGTCGGTCATGTGAAGTCTCCCTGACGTCAGTCGATCAACCCGAAGGTCGGCTGACGGTTCCGCGATCCTGTCATCGGCTTCCTCTATCGTCGGCATAGAGCAAAACGATTTGCTCGATACCCGTGGGCGTTCATACTGGCCGCCGCGAAGGTGAACGGGTTGCGAGCAGGTGAGCCCGGGCCTCGCGGGAGAACAGTCATGAGCTTGGCGAGCAGCAAGACCCTGGACAATCTCAAGGCCGCCTTCGCCGGCGAGAGCCAGGCCAACCGGCGCTACCTCTACTTCGCCCAGAAGGCCGACGTGGAAGGCTACAACGACGTCGCCGCCGTGTTCCGCTCCACCGCCGAAGGCGAGACCGGTCACGCGCACGGGCACCTGGAGTTCATGGAAGCCGTCGGCGACCCCGCCACCGGCCTGCCGATCGGCTCCACCGGCCCCAACCTCAAGGCCTCCATCGCCGGCGAGACCCACGAGTACACCGACATGTACCCGGGCATGG
>CANJKG010000031.1 GCA_947474775.1 Caulobacteraceae bacterium
CGCCCACCAGGCGGTTTCCCGGCCCGCCGACCCACCAGCCGGCACGGCCCACCCAGGGCGTGCGTCTGACCGTGAGGTCCATGTCGAGGGGGAATTTCCGCAGCGCCAGCCCGTTGCGCAGGGTGTTCTCCTGAAGGAGGCGCACGCCGCCGAGTTGGCCGCCGTTGGCGATCATCGCCCAGAAGCGGGCCATCGAGCGCGCGTTGGCGATGACGCCCGCGCCAGGCAGGCAGGCCTGGCGCACCATAGGCTGGTTGTAGATCGCGGGGTTGGGGTTCACTGGCGGCGGGACCGCATGGAAAATGTCGGGCGGGATGCGTTCGCCGATCAGGTTGGCGACCCGGGGCGCAGCCGACGGCGGAATTCCCAGGTGCAGGTCCTCGATGCCCAGCGGCCCGCAGATCTCCTCGATGATCCACCGCCGGAAATGACGCCGCGCGGGGTCGGCGCGTACCACGACCTCGGCCACGATCCAGCCCCAGATCAGAGAGTGGTAGGCGTTGACGGTGTCGGTCGGAAACAGCGGCGCCTCGTTCTCCAGGCCCCGGATCATCCAGGCCCAGTCGCACATCCGTTCGGTGGTGACGCCCGCCGGCATCTGGGGAATCCCCGAGCGGTGGCTGAGCACGTGGCGGATGGTGATCGCGGCCTTCCCGTTCGCGGCGAATTCCGGCCAGTAGTCGGCGACGGGGGCGTCCAGGTCCACCAGGCCGCGTTCGGCCTGGATGTTGATGGCGGCGGCGGTGACCCCCTTGGTCACGGAGAAGACGGAGAACAGGGTGTCGCCGTCCACCGGCCGGCCGGCAGCGCGATCCGCCATTCCGGCCCACTGGTCGACGATGAGGTCCTCGCCGAGATAAGCGGCGACCTGCAGCCCGCCTTCGCCCAGGTCGAGCGCCCTCTGCAGGGCCCGCTGCAAAGTCACGTGGTCGGTTGGCATGCGCTCGGCCCTTGGCTTCGGCGTCCCGCATCGGCCATGATCGCGCCCTTCAAGGACAACCGGCGGGAAGCTCCGGATGGAACTCTATGAAATGGAGCTGGCGGAGGCAAAGAAGCGCCTCGCCGCGGCCGGCCGCGACGCCGGGGACTTCGACTTCGCCATGACGCTGCAGCCGCCCGATCCGGACGGTGGAGGCATGTGGACTGTCCGCTATGACGTGCTGGTCACCGACAAGACCACCGGCAAGTCCATCAAGCCCATCGGCGGCATCGGCCTCAGGTGGGTCGACGCCTTCGAGGCGGCCCTGGAGGCCGGCCGCTTCGCCTGATCCCGGGCGTCAGCCGCCGAACGCGCCGGTGACGAGGGCGGCCGTGTAGCCGTGGTCGACGACCAGGTTCTCGCCGTTGATCCCGCTGGCGGCCGGGCCGCAGAGGAAGATCAGCGGCGCGGCCATCTCGTCCGGCGTGAGGTGCTTTATCCCGAGCGCGGCGCGGTAGTCGGTGGCGTGCGCCAGCCACACCTCGGCGTTGGCGCGGGCAAGCGGCGTATCGGTCGGGCCGGGCAGGATGGCGTTCAGGCGCACGCCCTGCCTCAGGAATTCGAAGGCCCGGGACGCCACATAGGCGCAGACGGCGCGCTTTGAGAAACCGTAGCCGTCGGCGTTGGTGCGCTTGTCGTCGGTGCGGTGGGCGTCCACCCAGGCGGCCTGTCCCTTCCAGTCGGGGATGGCGAGGAATTCCTTGAGCAGGGGCAGGTGGTCCTTCCAGGGATTGCCGGCCGTGGACGAGATCACGCCCACCGCCGAGCCAGGCGGCAGGGCGCCCTTGGCCAGCAGGCCCTCCAGCAGCCTGCGCTGGGCGATGAAGTTGATCAGCATCAGGCCGCGGGCCCCGTCCGCCACGCCGGCGCAGGAGAAGACCGCGTGGAACGGGCCCTGCAGCCGGCCGATGACGGCCTCGACGTCGGCCTCGTCGCGCAGGTCGATCTTCTGGGCGTCATCCACGGGGAAGTCGACGGCGGCGACATCCAGCACCGTGACGTGGGCGCCCAGCGCCTTGGCCTGCCGGGCCGTGGCCGCGCCCATGCCGGTCGCCCCGCCCACCACCAGAACCCGCTTTCCCTCGTAACCGATCATCCCTGGGTATCCTTCCTGACTGCGCGCGCCGGCGCCGGACCTCGCGCAAGCTTATAGACTTCACCGGGGCGAAGGCACGCCCCGCCGCGCCGCCAATCGCGACTAAGGAGGGGGAGAGTGGGAATTTCCGGGGGCGGGCGGCCTCAGGCCAGCGCCTCTTCCTCCGCCGAGCGGCGCGCGGCCTCGACGTCGCGGTTCACCGTGCGCGATCCCAGGAAGTAGAAGACGCCTGCCAGCACGCTGGCGGCCGGCATCGCCATCAGGGAGTAGCGGATGGCCTCGTCCCCAAAGCGTGGAGCCAGGGCGTCGTTCAGCATCCCGATGAGCAGGCCGCCGAGGCCCGCGCCGATCAGGTTGTAGATGAAGTAGAACAAGGCCGTCATCATCCCGCGCATCCGCGGCCGGACGATTGCCAGTGAGGCGGCGATGGCGGAGTTGCCGTTCAGAGTCGCGGTGACGTTCCAGCAGAAAAGCAGCGCGATGGCCCACATGGCGCTGGGGGCGAAGCTGATCGAAAGGGCGAAGGGCGCGGCGAGGACCATGGAGAGGATGCAGACCCAGAGGTACCAGACCGCGCCTTTGCGGGCGAGGAAGTCGGCCAAGGGCGCCCCGATCACCGAGGAGACCGTGGTGCCGATGCCGATGGCCAGGCCGTAGTAGAGGCCGGTCTGGGTCAGGCTGAGGTCGTGGACGCGGATCAGATAGGTGGGGAACCAGATCAGCTGGGCCTGGGTGGCGATCTGGGCGCTGGTCTTGCCCAGGCAGATGAAGTTGAAGCTGGGGATGCGGAACAGGTAGCGGATCGTGCTCCAGGTCGACGCGCTGTCGGCGTCCATCTTGGCCCCCCCGTCATAGGCGCCACGCACCGGCTCGGGGATGAAAAGCCACATCACCATCGCGAGCAGGAAGCCTGGAAGGCCGACCGCCACGAAGGCGCCGCGCCAGCCGATCTCGTCGGCCAGGTAGCCGCCGAACGCGGCTCCCAGGAGCACGCCCAGGCCCAGGCCGATGGTGGTCGAGGCCACCGCCGTGGCGCGGCGATTGGCGGGGAAGAGATCGGAGATCATCGACATGATCGCGGGGTTGGCGGAGGACTCGCCGGCCGCCACGCCGATGCGCGCGATGAGCAGGTGGAGGTAGCTGTTGGCAAGGCCACAGAGGGCGGTCGCCGCGCTCCAGAACGCCAGGGAGAGCGCCAGGATGTTGCGCCGGTTTCCGGCGTCCACCAGTCGCGCCATCGGGATCGCCGCAGTGCAGTAGAACAGGGCGAAAGCGGTGCCGGTAAGCAGGCCCATGGCCGTGTCGCTGACCCCCAGTTCCTTCTTGATCGGAGTCAGCAGGATGTTGAGGATGTTGCGGTCCACCATCGCCAGGACCGTCACCAGGCAGACCGTCACCAGCATGAAGGCCTTCAAGCCCGGAGACGGGTTCTCCGTCCGGGGTGCGCCCTTAAGCAGGCGGGCGACCACACTTCGCATTCGGTCACCCTTCCACGTTCTGGCAGATCTGCGCTTTGCGGTTCAGGTGAGCGCGACGGCGGGGACGCGGAGATTGGGCGCCGCGGCCAGGTTGTCGCGCCAGTTCTCGCCCGGCTCCACGAAGGTCATGCGCGAACGGATCCTGCCCCAGTCCACGTCCCCGGACGCGCCCAGCGGGACCTTGCCGGCCTGGTGGTCGCGCGCCGCCTGGATGAGGATCTGGCGCATGAAGCCGATGGCCTTGTCGCTGGAGCACAGCGCCTCGTGCGTCCGGTCGGGGATGGCCCCCTGGCTCATCTGGATAGCGGTGTCCTCGGAGGTGAGGTTCATGGGGAAGCCGCTGAAATGGCCCTGTTTCATGAGCTCGCGGTCCTGACCCCAATACGTTTCAGGACCGCCCAGCGGCGGGGCGAAATTGTCCTGGTCGTACTCCTCCACGCAGCCGAACATCTTCGAGATCGGTGAGTGCACGTCGTAGCTGAAGAAGACCTGGCGGTAGTTGTAGTCGTCGATCGGTATGGCCACGTGCAGCGCGCGCCGCGTGAAGCCCGGCGCATCGGGCGAGCCGGTGGAGACGAACCCGAACCAGGGCATGGCGAAGTGGGTGGAGCTGGCGATGGAGCGGCCTTCCGGCAGCGCGCGCAGCACGGTAGCCTGGAAGCCGTAGGGCTGCAGGTCGACCTCATAGGCCGGCGGGCCGGCGATGTCCTCCACCGGCCGGCGCTGTTTGAGGATGTCCATGAAGGCCGCGTGGAGGATGCCCACGTGGGCGTCATCCAGCGAGGCCTCCACGCTGGTCACCCAGTTGCAGGGCACGTCCACGGAAAGGATCCGCACATGCCCCTCGGGCAGGTTCATGAACTCGAAGTCCTGCATGGGCGGCGGCTCCGCCCTTGAGCCGAGATAGACCCAGACCATGCCCGCGGCTTCCCGCACAGGGTAGTGGTTGACCTTCACCTTGGCGCACATGCGCTCGGGGTCGCGGTGCTCGTTGGGCATCTCCACGACCTTGCCGGAGACGTCGATCTTCCAGCCATGGAAGATGCAGCGGACGCCGTTGCCCTCGTTGCGGCCCAGCGCCAGGGAGGCCCTGCGGTGTGGACAGGCCTCGTCGAAGAAACCCACCCGTCCGTCGGTCGATCGGAACGCCACGAAGTCCTCGCCGAAGAACCGCAGCCGCATGGGCGCGCCGTCCCGCTCCAACCGGGCGCCGCGGACCGCCGGGACCCAGAAGCTGTCGCGCAGCATCTGGCCCATGGGGGCGTCGCCTTCGACTCGACACAGCAACTCGTTGTCGGCGGGGCTGAGCATGAGCGCTTCCTGTCCTTGTGAGACCGTCTGGTCGCCGCCAGAGTCGCATCGCCGCTCGCGAGAAGTCAAATCCCGCGCGCGGGGAACCCGGTCAGGTCGGCTCGAGGATGTCCACGCCATCGAGATAGTCCTGAAACCGGTCGCGGATCTGCACAGGGGTCACGCCATAGTCGGCCAGGTCGTACTCGTGCTTGCCGTGCTGGCCGCGCGGCCGGTTAGCCATCCGCGCCTTGAGATGTCCCTCGTACTCAGGCGTGAAGGGAAGACCGACCTTGGCGTAGAGGTCGCGGATGACGCCGATGGTGTCCCTGGCCAAGGCGGCTTGGGTGGAATCGACGATCTGTACGGCCTCCCCGAGGCGCGTGCGGGCGGCGAGGCCACGCCGGACGCCTTCGGACTGGAAGTCCAGCATGTACTGCATCAGCACGTGCTTATCGACATTGTCGACACCCTCGCTGCGGATCAGGTTGGCCAGGCTGGCGACCGAGGGGATAGACTTCCCCGGATCGCGGTGGGTCCAGACGATGGTCGCCGTGGGGAAGACCGTGTGGATGGCCTCGATCGAGAAGACGTCGGGGGGATTCTTCAGGTTCCAGTAGCCGGCCGGCGTCTTCCACTGCAGTAGCTTCAGCACCCGGGCCAAGTACTGGTAGGCCGGGACCATGTCGGCCATGAGCAGCCAGTCGCGATAGGTCGGACAGTTGAAGCGGGTGGGCAGTTGCAGGTTGCGGAAGGTCAGGCCCAGGATCGGGCCATGCTCCGACGGGTCCTCGGCCTCGACGGGCAGCATGGCGCGCATCTCGGGCTGCTTGCGGTAGCGCTCCTCGAACGCGGCGCGCGTCCGGGCCAGGCGCGGGTCCTCCTGGACGGCCGCGTCCGGCGGCGGGGTCAGCTCGCTCAGCTCCCAACGGCGGATGGACCGGGCGGCCGGGTCCTCCGACATGAACTGCGAGAGCGCCGTGCTGCCGGTTCGCGGCAGGCCCAGGACGAAAACCTGGGGGGCCAGTTCCTGGTCGAGGATCTCGGGGTTCTTCCTGAGGCAATCCTCGACCCGCAACCGCTCGCTGAGCGAGTTCAGGATCATGGCTTCGGCCCCGGCCATGCCGGCCGCGTTCAGGTCGGCTTCCCGGTTTAGGGAGGCGCAGAACACCTCCAGCCCATCCTCGAAGGGGCCGTCGCCGAAGTCCTGCAGGCCGGTGGCGGCCTGGGCGCGTCTCATCAATGTCTTGGGATCGAGCATCCTGGCGTTTCCTCGTTCCTGGGCGACCGGTCAGGCCGGCTGGAGGGCGATTTCGGGGTGGCGCAGCTGGATCATGCGCCGGAAGCCTTCCTTCCACGGAATGGTCCATTGCATGCCGATCCTCCGCCCAACCGTGCAATCAGTGATGCAGGAGGGAAGCTTGGTGGGCACGGAGTTGAACACCGGCTCGACACCCACCAGCTTACCCAGATGCTCGCACATCTCGCGCATGCTCGCCGGATGGTCGCCGCCCCAGTTGACGACCAGGGCCGGGACCGAGGCTGCCTCGTAGAACTGCTCCAGGTGGCGCGACATGTCCTCGTCGTGGATCGGCGAGCACATCCAGGGGCGGTCGGCGGGGATGTCGATGGGCTCCTTCGCCAGGATCATCTCCAGCAGCTTCCCGGGCAGGCCGCCGTCGTCGTAGGGGCCGCCATAGGAGACGTTCACGCGGGCGATGACCGCCGGGATGTCGTGCAGCAGAGACAGGGTGCGGACCACGCCCTCGCCGGCGGTCTTGGTGGCCCCATAGTTGGGCGAGAACAGGGTCTGGCCGCCCAGGTCGTCGGTCTCGACGTAGTGGTGCATGGGGTCGGGATGCTCGGCGTAGATCCCGGTGGCCGAGGCATGGATGAAGGCCTTGGTCTTGCGGAAGTGATACATGAGCCGGCCCGTGCCCTCGGCGTTGGCGACCATGCCGGGCTCGGCCGTGCCCGGGCGCACCGAGGCGGCCACGTGGATCACGCAGTCGACGTCGGTGGGGATGCTGTCGAACTCGCCCCGGGTGTAGTCGCCGACCACCGGCTTCACGCCAGCGGCGATGGCCTTCTCCTTCGAGCCGGGCTGAGTGAAGCGGGCCAGGCCCCAGACCTCGTTGTGCGGCCCGAGCTGGTCGGCGAAGGCGCCGGCCACCTGACCCGTGAAGCCGGTCAGCAGGATCGTCTTTCCCTTAAGCACGTCTGGTCTCCCTTGTTCTGGTTGGCGGTCAGATCTTGAGCTGGTCGATGGCGCTCTGGGTCACCGGCATCTCGACGCCCAGCGACTGGGCGGTGCGAACGGCGGTGGAGAGATCCTTCCTGGCCTTCGACCGGCGGTGAGGGTCGCCCGGACCCGGCTCGAACAGGCCTTCCCGGCGGTGGTCCCAGGACATCAGCGCCTGGCTGGCGCCGCTGCCCCGGCGGGCCAGGGCGAGCATGGCCTCGCGCTCGATGCCGTAGGCCGCCGCCATGCGCAGGGCCTCGCTGGCGGCGGCGGTGTTGACGATGGACATGACGTTGTTGGCCAGCTTCGCGGCCTGGCCGGCGCCCGGCGGGCCGATGATCGCGACCTCGTGGCAGTAGCTGTCGAGCATCGTCCTGATCGTAGGGCTTAGCGCGTCCCTCGCGCCCACCAGGGCGAAGAAGGTGGGCGGGTCGCCGCGCCGCACCGTTACCGGCGCGTCTATGAAGGTGACGCCGGCCGGGCTGGCGCGATCCATCTCGATGGAGATCTCGGGGCCCACCGTGGACTGCAGCAGCACCACGCCGTTGGGCATGGCGGCGAACAGGCCATCGGGACCGTCGAGCACCGCCCGGGTCTGGTCGGCGGTGACCACCAGGATGACGACTGCATCGCACTCGCGCCCGATCTGGGCCGGGTCGGCTGCGACCTCCACGCCAAGGTCCGCCATGCGCCCACGGGCCTCGGGGCTCGGGTCCAGGCCCAGGACGCGGTAGCCGTCGCGGGTCAGCGCCGCGCCCGCCACCGTGCCCAGTTCGCCGAACCCGATCACGCCAACGACTGGCTTGTCCATCATCGCGCTCCTTGTCGCCTGACCATCAGGCGGGCTTAAGCTTTAGCTCGGGATGGCGGCGCTCGACCATCCGGCGCATGCCGTCCTTCCAGTCCACCTTCCAGGTCAGGCCGAGTTCGCGGCCGCGGGTGGTGTCCAGCGGCCGGTTCGGCTGCATGGCGGTGTCGCTGAACTCAAAGACCGGCTCGACCCCGATCAGGTCGGCGAGGTAGCGCACCCAGACCTCGGTCGACAGGGCCTCGGCGCCGCCCCAGTTGACCACGGTCGCCGGCGCCGAGGCGGCCCTGGCCAGGGGCTCCAGGTGCTCGACGATGTCGTCCTCGTGGATCGGCGACATCATGTGCGGCTTGTTGGCCGGCAGGCGGATGGGCTGGCCAGCGATCAGCTTCTCCAGGTGCTTCCCGGGCAGGCCGCCGTCGTCATAGATGCCGCCATAGGCCACGTTCATCCGGGCGATAGTGCTGGGGATGTTGAACAGCCGCGCCAGGGATCGCACCACGCCCTCCGCCGCCAGCTTCGTGGGCCCGTAGTTCAGCGAGTGGGGCGAGGAGCCGCCTACGTGGTCGGTCTCCTTGTAAAGATGCAGCGGGTCGGGATTGTCCAGCAGCAGGCTTGAGTTAGAGACGTAGATGAACGACTTGCAGTTGCGCAGGCGGTACATCAGCAGCGCCGTTCCCTCCGGGTTCTGCACCATGCCCACCTCGGCGACGCCCGGATGGGTGGCGGCGGCCAGGTGCACGACGATGTCGAAAGGCTCGTCGGGCAGGCCAGCGAACTCGCCCTTGCTGAAGTCGCCCTTCACCGTCTTGACGCCCAAGGCGTCGAGGCGCTCGCGCGAGCCCGGATTGGTGTAGCGGGCCAGGCCCCAGATCTCATTGTAGGCGGCGATCTGGTCGGTGATCCCGCCGCCGATCAGACCGGTGAGGCCGGTGATCAGAATCTTCTTGTCCTTGAGCACGTCCAACTCCCCGCCTGGTCCATCGCATCGACCGGAGCTGAACCCGTTCGCGCGGCACTCTTGTGGATTTGACGATCTGTCACATCATGGTTCGCGGTCAACCAGGAACATGTACGCCAGCTGTCGAAATGTGACATTTCATCACATATGCGGGCACGAGTGACGACTCGAGGCGGTGCGCTTTATCCCTCGCGGGCGTCCAGTCCGAGCACGCCCGCGGGAAGCGAGCCCGCGAAGGTCAAGGCGACCAGATAGGCCGCGCCGTCGATCACCCGGGCGCGCGAGAGCCGCAGCCGCTTGTTGTGGATCAGGTTCGCGCTGGTCCGCTCGAGCGCGCCCAGCATGGCGTTGGTCAGCGCCGGCGCGTCGGCCCCCTGGCGCTGCATGGCCACCACCTTGGCCATGATCAGGGTCCGCGCGCGCTGGATCGAGGCGCCGCGGGCGTCCAGGAAACGGTCATCGCCCTGGTCGGCGGCCAGGTTGCGGAACTGCAGCACCGGATAATGCTGCGTCCAGAGGCGCGCCCAGATCTCCACCAGCGCCCGAGAGCGGAGGAAGACTTCCTCGGTGGGCCAGGGCTCGGAGAGCAGTCGCTCCATCTCCGGGGTCATCTGCTCCACCGCCTGGGCGACGGCCAGGGCGGCTTCGACGACGTCCTTGAAGTAGCGGTAGAAGGTGGCCGACGAGGTGCTGGCTATGGCGGCGATGTCGGCGACGCGGATGTCGCGGATGGACTCGCGCTCCATCAGCCGGCGAGTGGCGTCCATCAAGGCGGTGCGGGTGCGCGAGCCCTTGGCGCCAATCGCGTGACCGAGCGCGTTGCGGATTTCCAATGGCCTGACCTGCCTCGACCTGTTCCGCCGGATTGCCAGATCGCCAGGCGTTCCGCCAGGGCTCTCGCGCCTACAGGGCCTCGGCGATCTTCTTCCTGAAGATCGGGACGACGTACTTCCCGAAGTCGGCGAGCTGGCGGAGCATCTCGTCGGGCTGGAGCTCCTTGTAGAAGAACTTGATGTTCACCGCCGTGCCGCGCGCGCCGACCACGGCGTCGACCAGGCCATCCGCAACCTCGGCCGGGTCCTCGGAGACGATGTAGTCGGCCTTGAAGTGTCGTTCGCCGGCCTCGGCGAGGGGGCGGGTGGCGTGGTGCTCGATCAGCGATTCCAGGCGCCGCGCGTCCGGCTTGCCGAACCACGCCCGGCGATTGATCAGGATGGGGCCCTTCCCGCCGGCCGCCAGATAGGGGTCGATGAAGTTGTGCAGGTCCTCGATCCGGTTCGAGGAGGAAGGCACCAGGCCAGTTCCCGCCGCGCCGGCGCGCTTGGCGCCCAGCGGTCCGCCGACGCTGCTCAACACAGGGATGGGAGTCTCCTTGCAAAGCTGGATGGCGGGGTCATTGGCGAGTTGCCCCGTGGCCTCGCCGCGCAAAGCCGCCGCCAGCACCGGCAGGTGGCGGCCGAAGATCTTGCGGCGGTCCTCCATGGGGATGCCGGCGATCACATAGTCCACGTCAGAGCTCTGTGTTCCGGGCGCGAAGCCGCCGCCCACGCGACCGGGGAAGCGGGCGTTGATCCAGGCCATGTCCTCGGCCACCAGCCACGGTGGGCGCAGCGACAGCAGCATCGGGCAGGGACCGGCCCAGATCCGCTGGGTGGCGCCCAGGATCATGGAGGACATCAGCAGCGGGTTGGGGACGTACTCGTACCAGCCGCCGTGGTGCTCGCTGATGGTGACGCCGTCGAAGCCAGAATCCTCGGCGACCTGGCCCTGTTTCACCAGGAAGGCGGCCGCTTCCCTGGCGGCCTGGCCGTGGATGTAGAGGCTGGCGGAGATGGATCCGCGCCCAAAGGGCCGGCTCGGCTCCAGGGCGTGCGAACCCATCTGTTCCTCCGCGACGATCGTCGTTGTTCGTTGCGCGCTCTTGGTCGGAAGGCGCTCGCCCGGTCAAGCCCGTCATCGATGATGCGAATCGATCTGGCCGGGCAACCTGCTTATAGATGCCGCCCAAACTGGGGAGCCAGGCCAGGGAAACGGGCCGCCGCCGGTCGCCGACCTGAATCGAGGGAACGCCATGAGCAAGACGCTGGGATACGGCTTCATCGGCCTGGGCGACCAGGGCGCGCCCATGGCCGGCCAGATGCTGAAGAAGGGGCTGGACGTCACCGTCTGGGCCCGGCGGCCCGAGGCCCTGGAGCCCTTCATTGCGGAGGGCGCCAAGACGGCCCGTTCACCGGCGGCGCTCGGCGCGGCGTGCGACCTGGTCGGCGTGTGCGTGGTCAACGACAAGGACGTACTGGAGGTGGTGGCGGGGGAGAACGGCCTACTGTCCGGGATGAAGGCCGGCGGGGTGATCCTCGTCCATTCCACGGTCTCGCCCGAAACCGTGAAGGACCTGGAGCGGCTGGCCGGCGAGAAGGGCGTTCGCCTGCTGGACGCCCCGGTGAGTGGCGGAAATCGGGGCGGGCTGGCCGGCACGCTGACAGTGATGGTGGGCGGCGATCCGGAGGTGCTGGAGACCGCGCGGCCGATGCTGGAGACCTTCGCCGAGAAGATATTCCACTTAGGCCCGGTGGGCTCGGGCCAGGCGATCAAGCTGGTCAACAACACCCTGACCTACGCCACGGTGACGCTCAGCGTCAGCGCGCTCCGGGCCGTGCGGGACCTGGGCATGGACGTGAAGCAGGCGAGCCAGGTGCTGCGGGTGTCTTCCGGCGCTACCAACGGCCTGCGGATCATCACCACGGAACGCTCGCTGCGGCGGGTGCCCAGGCCCGGTGGCCCGCTGCGCAAGGACGTGGCGGCCTTCAAGGAGATGATGCGCCACGCCGGGCTGGAGCCGGCCTACTTCTCCCAGATCGCCACCGAAGCGGTGGAGCATATCGAGAGCTACGCGGCCGAGGTGTTGCCGAACGCCGACAAGATCCTGGTGGAATAGGCGCGGGGAGGTCGGCTGGCGTGGATCTACGTACCTGTCGCCCGCGTTCGGCATGGAGCCCTCGCCGTCGCGACCTGGCGCGTGCGGCGGCTTAGACGACCGGAGCCCGCACGCCCGCCTCGCGCCTGCGCAGGCTGAGCGTCGAGAGGCTGTAGTGGCCCACCGCCCACAGCTTTATGCCGCACAGGATCAACAGGGCCATCTGCAGGGAGCCAGCTGGGCCCAGCCTGGCCAAGCTGTCGCTCAGCATGCCGGTGATCAGGGGGCCCAGCGCAAGCCCCAGGCCGCTGACGCAGAACAGGTAGATCGCCGTGGTGGTGGCATGGACGTTGGACTTCATCAGCGCCTGGAGGGTGGCGTAGATCGGCCCCGAGTTCACTCCGGCGGCGACCTGGCCCACGAACGCCAGGACCAGGAACGCCCCGTAGTGTCCCATCAGCAGGGCGGCGACAAAGCAGGGGATGGAGACGATCTCGCCCACGGTGATGAACGCCAGCACCATCCAGTGCGCCCGCCTGCGCAGCCAGTCGCCGGCCAACCCGCCCAGCAGGGCGCCGGTGAGGCCGCCCAGGCCCCAGGTGATTCCGAGCAGCAGGCCCACCTGGGCGGTGCCCATCCCGAACGTGCGGATCATGTGCGAGGGCAGGAAGGCCTGGAATCCGCCGCCGGCCACCCCGGCCATCGTGGACGCGAGGATCAGGTGGACGAGGACGGGCTGGCGCATGATCTGGCCCAACACCGCCCAGAAGCTGGGTCGCGGCTCGGCCAGGTCGACGCCCTCCCGGTTCATCCGGGGCGGCTCGCGAAGGCCGATGAGGGCGATGAGGGCTAGCACCAGGCCAGGCGCGCCCAGCAGGAACATGGCCATCCGCCAGTCCGCCCACTCGTTGATCCAGCCGCCGAGGGCGAGGCCCAACAGGGCGCCGATATGGGCGCCGGCGACGTAGATCCCCATGGCTCGGGCGCGATAGCGTGGCGCGAAGTAGTCGCCGATCATCGAATGGGCGGCCGGCGTGCAGACCGACTCGCCCGCGGCCACGCCCATCCGCGAGAGCGCGAGCTGCCAGAAGGTCTTGGCCAGGCCGCCCGCCGCCGTCATCGCGCTCCAGACCAGGATCGCGCCGGTGATCAGCAGCTTGCGGGAGCTGCGGTCGGAGAGCCGCGCCATCGGCAGGGCCACCGTGGAGTAGACGATGGCGAACATAGCGCCGGTGAGCAGGCCGACCTGGGTGTCGCTAAGCCCCAGGTCGGCCTTGATGGCGTCGGCCAGGATGAAGGGCAGCTTGCGGTCGATGTAGCTCAGCACATAGGCCAGGGCGAGGATGACCAGCGAGACCCAGGCGGTCGCCGACGGCGGAGCGGCGTCGAGCCGCGCCTTGTCCTCGTCACTCAGCGGCTTCTGCATTCGGGTCCCGATCGTCTGCTGTGGGCTCCGCCGTCCTGGGGAGGCCGAACCGCCGCTTCAGCGCCTCGAGCAGCTTCGCGAGGCCCGCAGGCGGATCGATCCGCCAGGCCAGCGACAGGGGCAGCCGCAGGCGTTCCCCGAAGCCCGTCAGAGGCACCAGCTTCACGTGGCGATAGACGCTGCCGGATTCCGCTACGATGGCCACGCCGACGCCCGCCGCCACCAGGCCGAGCGTGGTGTTGTGGTCGGGAGACTCCATCTCGATCCGCGGCTTGATGCCATGGCGCTCGAACTCCTCGATCAGGAAGGTGTGGCCCTTGGGATGTCGCTCGGCCGCGTACATGATCAGCGGCTGGTCCTTGAGGTCGGCGATGGTCAGCACCTTGCGCCCTGCCAGCGGAGAGCCTTCGCGGACAGCCACCATGCGGCGCACCTCCGCGATCGGCCAGGTGAGGATCGCTGGGTCGCTGCTGGCTCCGGGGAACAGGATGCCGAAGTCCAGGTCGCCGGCCAGCAGGGCGTCCTTCTGGGCCGCGCTGCTCATCATCCGTAGGTTCACTGGGACCTCGGGCGCGATCTTGCGCAGTTCCTTAAGCAGCGCCGGCAGCGGCGCGCCCACCGAGGAGGTGATCACGCCCACCGCCAGGCTCTGCAGCTCGCCCGCATCGATACGCCGCGCGGTCTTCACCCCGCGATCGATCTGGTCGAGGGCGGGCCGGATGTCCTTGAGCAGGGCCGCGCCGGCCGGCGTCAGATGGACGCTGCGGCGGGTGCGCTCCAGCAGCCTGAAGCCCAGCGACTCCTCCAGCCGCGCGATCGACTGGCTCAGGGGCGGCTGGGCCATGGACAGCCGCCGGGCCGCCCGCAGGAAATGCAGCTCCTCGGCGACCGCGACGAAGTGTTGAAGCTGCTTCAGGTTCACGCGCGTCTCTTATCACCAGACGATATATCAGGACCCAAATATCATATTAGATACCCGATCCTGGGTCGTCTATCTTCCCGCCACGCCACGGGCGCCGCACGAACGGCGCGGCCGGGAGGAATGGACGACGATGACCAGGAAGCTCCAGCTTATCGACGCGGACGCGCATGTGAATCCGCCGCCCGTCTTCTGGGACGAGTACCTTCCCAAGCACCTGCGCGGCATGGGCCCAAGGATCGAGGTGGGCGCGCCCGAGGACGGTCACGACTGGCTGGTCTTCGAGGGCGAGCGCAAGCCGCTCAGCATCAGCTCCGCCACCGCCGGCCTGAAGAAGGAGGAGTACAAGCGCGTGGGCCGTCAGTCCGACATGCGCTCCGGCAGCTGGGAGCCGGCGGCCCGGCTGGAGGACATGGGCGTCGACGGCGTCGACACCGCCGTGCTGTTCGGCGGCGGCCCGCTGGGGACCGCCAACAACGAGCTCTATATCGCCAGCTTCGAGGCCTACAATCACTGGCTGGCCGACTTCTGCGCCTACGACAAGAAGCGGCTCGTGGGCGTCGCCTACCTGCCTATGCAGGACGTCGATCAGTCCATCGCCATGCTGAAGGAGGCCGCGAAGCGCGGCCTGAACGCGGTCAACATCCCGGCCTTCCCGCAGTCGATGGGCGGGGTGATGCGCGGCTCCTTCGCCGCCCAGGCCCTGGCGCTCACCGGTGATCCCGATGGCCCGCGACAGTACGACGACCCGGAGTTCGACCCCTTCTGGAAGGCGGCGGTCGACCACAACATGGGCATCACCATCCACCTGGGCGCGCGCATGGCGCGGCCGGGGGTGCAGCGCTTCCTGCCGAACCTGGTGATGAGCAAGGTGTGCATGGCCGAGCCGATCGCCATCATGATCTTCGGCGGGGTGTTCGATCGCTTCCCCGACCTGCGCTTCGCCTCCATCGAGAGCGGCGTCGGCTGGTTCGCCTGGATGGCCGAGTACATGGACGGCATCTGGCACAACCAACGCCACTGGACGAACAGCAAGCTCGACCACCTGCCCAGCTACTACATGGACCACAACATCTACGGGTCCTTCATCCGCGACCCGATCGGCATCGACAACCGCCACAAGACCGGCGGCAAGAACATCATGTGGTCCACGGACTATCCGCACTCCGAGACCACCTGGCCCTCGTCGATGACGATCATGGAGGAGCACTTCGCCGGACTCAGCGACGAGGAGCGCCGGCCGATCGTCTGCGACAACGCCAGGAAGTTCTACGCCATCTGATCGTGGAGGCCGACATGCTGGACACCATCATCAAGGGCGGAATGGTCATCGACGGGACCGGCTCGCCAGCCCGCCAAGCCGACATTGGTATCAAGGGGGACCGCATCGTTGCGGTCGGTCGCGTAGAGGGGCCGGCGGCGCGGGTGATCGACGCCGCCGGCCTTCTCGTGACCCCGGGCTTCGTGGACGTCCACACCCACTACGACGCCCAGCTGTTCTGGGACCCCTATGCCACGCCGTCGGGGCCCAGCGGCGTGACCAGCGTCATCGCCGGCAACTGCGGCTTCTCCCTGGCGCCATTACAGCCTCGCGACGCGGACTTCCTGCGCCGTATGCTTGCCCAGGTGGAGGGCATGCCGCTGGAGGCGCTGGAGAACGGGCTGTCATGGGACTGGCGGACCTTCGCCGACTTCCTCAGCCGTTTCGAAGGCAAGCTCGGCGTCAACGCCGCCTTCATGGTGGGCCATACTGCCATCCGCCGCTCGGTGATGGGCGAGGCGGCCACGGGGAACAAGGCGAGCCCCGAACAGGTCGACCAGATGGTCGAGCTGCTGCACGAGTGCCTGGACGCCGGCGGCCTGGGCTTGTCCACGTCGCTGTCCTACACCCACATCGACGGGGCCGGGCGGCCGGTGCCCTCGCGCTTCGCCGACTGGGAGAGCGAGGTCGTGCCGCTGTACCGGGCCGTTGGCGACCACCCCGGCACGACGCTGGAATTCATCATCGACGGTTGCGGCGGCAAGTTCAGCGACGCCGAGATCGACCTGATGAAGAAGATGTCGGTCAGCGCTAAGCGGCTGCTCAACTGGAACATCCTGCACATCAACGCCGACGCGCCGGACGTCTACAGCCACCAGATGGACGCCTCGCGAAAGGTCGCGGAGGCCGGCGGCTGGGTCTCGGCCCTGACCATGCCGGTCAATGTGCCGAATACGGTGAGCTTCCTCAGCCACTGCGTGCTGCACATCCTCCCCGGCTGGGGCGAGGTGCTTCGCCTGCCGGTGCCGGAGCGGATTGAGGCCCTGAGGAAGCCCGAGGTGCGCAAGTACCTGATGGACAAGGCCCATTCTCCGGAAGCCGGCCAGCGCGGGCCGCGGACGACCAGGTGGGAGCGCTACACCATCGGCGCCACCTTCGCGCCGGAGAACGCCGGCATGGAGGGCCGCAACCTCGGCGAGATCGCCAAGGAGCAGGGCAAGACCCCCACAGACTGCATCTTCGACATCGTGGTGGCCGACGAGCTGAAGACCGCGCTGTGGCCCAACAGCCGCGACGACAGCCCGGAGAGTTGGGCGGTGCGCAAGGACGCCTGGAACGACGACTACATCCTGCTGGGCGGCTCCGACGCCGGCGCCCACCTCGACCGCATGTGCGGCGCGGCCTATCCGGCCGCCTTCATCGCCGACTGCCTGCACGGCAAGAAGCTGGTCCCGGTGGAGCGCGCCGTGCGGATGATGACCCAGCTGCCGGCCCGGCACTTCGGCCTGGTTGAGCGTGGTGAGCTGCGGGAAGGCTGGAAGGCCGACATCACGGTGATCGATCCCGCGCGGGTGGGCGCCACGCCCGTCCAGCGCGCGGACGACCTGCCCGGCGGCGCCTGGCGGCTGGTCTCCGTCGCCAAAGGGGTCGAGCATGTGCTGGTCAATGGCCGGGCGATCGTCAGTGGGGGCGGGATCACCGGCGACCTGCCAGGCCAGGTGCTGCGCTCCGGTATCGATACCTACACGGTCACGCCAAAGTCCGCCGCGCTTGAGCGGGCGCCGCAAAGGGAGAACGCGTGACGACGTAAACTGGACGGCGCTGTCACGCGCCAGCCCTCATTCATTGCAGATTTCACAAATCCAAGAAAATACCTCTTATGGGACCGAAACGAACGGGCTAGTCTGCTGATATATCTGCGCATCGAAGGGAGTATTCACACCTTTCAGTTGGCGACAGACACCGGATCGCCTCCGCGACGACTGCGAACGGGGAACGATAGGACTTTGCTTGCTGAATGTGACTCTAGATCGCAAGAACGACATTGGGGGGAAGACAATGCGAACCAACACACGAATGCTTGTCCTGGTCGCCGGCGCGGCCGTGGGCGCCCTGAGCGTCGCCGCATCCGACGCGCGGGCGCAAGGCGCCCGGACACAGGAACGGGCCCAGGACGCCGCGGTGGAGGAGGTGGTGGTCACCGGCTCCCGCATCGTCCAGAGCGGCTTCCAGGCCCCGACGCCCCTGACCGTGGCCACGACGGAGGATCTGCAGCGATCGACGCCGATGAGCATCCCCAACGGCCTGAACGAGCTTCCGCAGTTCCAGGGCTCGCTTAGCAACCGCAACCAGACCACCGGCACGGCCAGCGTCGGCAACCACGGCAACACGCTGAACCTGCGCAACCTCGGTCCCAACCGCACTCTGGTGCTGATGGACGGCCGCCGCGTGCCGCCGTCGCGCTACCAGGGAACGGTGGACGTCAACATCCTGCCCGAGATGCTGGTGCAGAGGGTGGAGGTGGTCACCGGCGGCGCCTCGGCGGTCTATGGCTCCGACGCCGTCTCGGGTGTGGTGAACTACATCCTCGACGGCAAGTACACGGGCGTGAAGACGGTCGTTCAGGGTGGCCGCTCCACCTATTGGGACGCGGCCAGCTACAAGCTGGGTGTGGCCGCGGGCGCCCGGGCGATGGATGACCGGTTGCACATCCTGTTCTCCGCCTCGCACGCCATGGAAGACCAGATCTGGCGCGACGACCGCGATCCGAACCGCTTCGCCACCGCGCCGCATGGCGAGAACTGGGCCTGGGCCCGGAGCATCTTCACCGCCGGCGCGCCGGCGGCCGGCACCGCCGGCAATCCGCTGGCGCCCACCAAGGGCGTGATCGGCACGCTGAGCAACGCCGCCGGCGTCTTCCAGCAGAGCAACGCCGGCGCACCGCGGACTTTCAACGCCCAGGGCCAGGTGATCCCCCACGATCCCGGCATAGATACAGGCGTTGGCACCCAGATCGGCGGCACGGGATCCCAGACGGGATCCCACCAGACCCTCATCAACGGCCTGATCACCGACCAGGTGTTCGGCC
>CANJKG010000032.1 GCA_947474775.1 Caulobacteraceae bacterium
CGATACGCCGGACATCCTGGACCACCTGGCGCAGGTGGACATGCATGGCATCCAGACCAGCGGCAACTGCATCCGCAACGTCACCGCCGACCCCTATGCGGGGGCGACGGCCGAGGAGATCGACGACCCGCGCGTGTGGGCCGAGGCGCTGCGCCAGTGGTCGACGGTGCACCCGGAATTCAACTGGCTGCCGCGCAAGTTCAAGATCGCGGTCACCGCCGCGCCCAGGGACCGGACGGCGGCCAAGACGCACGACATCGGACTGGTGCTTAAGCGCGCCCGAGACGGCGACCTGGGCTTCGAGGTGATGGTGGGGGGCGGACTGGGCCGGCTACCGCATATCGCGCCGACTATCCGGGAATTCCTGCCGGCCAGCCGGCTGATCTCCTACCTGGAAGCGATCCTGCGCACCTACAACCGGCTGGGGCGGCGCGACAACATCCACAAGGCGCGGATCAAGATCCTGGTCGCAGCCCTGGGCGTGGAGGAGTTCGCCCGCCAGGTGGAGGCTGAGTGGGAGAAGGGCGGCGACGCCGCCGACCTGCCCGACACCGAATTGGCCCGCATCCGCGACGCCTTCGCGCCGGCGATGTTCGAAACCCTGTCCGACCGCTCGGAGGCATTCGAGGCGGCGCGGGCCGCGACCCCCGCCTTCGCCCGGTTCGCGCGCAACAACCTGAAACCGCACAAGGTGACCGGCTACACGATCGTCGAGATCTCCCTGAAGGCGATCGGCGAGACCCCCGGCGACGCCACCGCCGAGCAGATGGAGGTGGTGGCCGACCTGGGCGAACGCTTCGGCCAGGGGGATATCCGCGTCACCCACGAGCAGAACCTGGTGCTGCCGCACGTGAAGCTGGACGATGCGCCGGCGGTCTGGGCGGCGCTGGACGCCGCCGGGCTGGGCACGCCGAACATCAACCTGGTGAGCGACATCATCGCCTGCCCGGGGCTGGACTATTGCGCGCTGGCCAATGCGCGGTCGATCTCGGTGGCCCAGCACATCGCCGAGAAGTTCGCCGACCAGGACCGCGCCGAGCTGGTGGGCGAGCTGAAGATCAAGATCAGCGGCTGCATCAACGCCTGCGGCCACCACCACGTGGGCCACATCGGCATCCTGGGCGTCGATAAGAAGGGTGAGGAGTTCTACCAGATCACCCTGGGCGGCTCCGGCGCAGAGGACGCCGCCGTGGGCTCCGCCCTGGGCCCGGCCCTGCCTTACGAGCGGGTGGCCGGCGCCGTGGACACCCTGGTCGACGTCTATCTGCGTGAGCGCAAGGACGGCGAGCGCTTCCTCGACACCTTCCGCCGCACCGGCGTGGCTCCGTTCAAGGAGGCTGTGTATGCCGATGCGAATTAGCCTCAGGGACGGCGCCTTCTCCCTGACGGAGGACCCGTTCACCAACGTCACCGACGACTGGGCCATCCCCCAGGGCGACGTGATCATCTCGCTGACCCGCTTCCAGGCGGAGGGCGAGGCGCTGCTGGCGCAGGGCCGCAAGGTCGGCGTGCGCCTGGAGAGCCACGAGGCGGTCGAGGCCCTGGCCTACGATCTGCCGCGCCTGGCCGTGGTGGCCCTGGCCTTCCCCAAGTTCGGCGACGGGCGGGCCTACAGCTACGCCAGGCTGCTGCGTGACCGCTTCGGCTACGCTGGCGAAGTCAGGGCGGTGGGCGACGTGCTGCGCGAGCAGGCCGGCTACATGGTCCGCTGCGGCTTCGACGCCTTCGAACCCTCCGACGACTCGACCCCGGAGATCTGGGCGGCGGCGGCCAACAGGTACCACCACGTCTACCAGCGTGGCGCGGATAAGCGCGCTCCCGCGTTCACGGAGCGGGGAGCGTGAGCATGGCGTACGACAATCTCGACCGGCCCCTGGACCCTCCGATCACACTTGTGGCCCGCCTCGACGCGGAGCTTCGGCACGCCCACCCGCGCACCATCGTCGAGGCGGCGGTGGAGACTTTCGGCGACAAGCTGGCGCTGGTCTCGTCCTTCGGGTCGGAATCGGCTGTGCTGCTGGACATCGTGGCCAAGGTGAACCCGGCGATCCCTGTGCTGTTCCTCGACACCGGCATGCTGTTCGGCCAGACGCTGGACTACCGCAAGCAGTTGGCGGCGCGGCTTGGCCTGACCGACGTGCGCGACCTGCGCCCGCAATATCAGGATCTGGCCACCGCCGACCCGCAGGCCAAGCTGTGGCAGACCGACACCGACGCCTGCTGCCACGTGCGCAAGGTGCTGCCGCTTGACCGCGCCCTGGAGGAGTTCGACGCCTGGATGACCGGTCGAAAGCGCTTCCATGGCGGATCGCGCCTGAGTTTGCCAGTGGTCGAGTACGCCGATGGCAAGGTGAAGTTCAATCCGCTGGCCAACTGGGCCAAGGCGGACCTTGACGCCTATGCGGCCGAGCAGGATTTGCCGGCCCATCCTCTGGTGGCGCAAGGATTTCCCTCCATCGGCTGCTGGCCCTGCACCAAGCCCGTGGAAAGCGGCGGCGACGTTCGCGCGGGGCGCTGGGAAGGCTCGCAGAAGAGCGAGTGCGGCATCCATCTCGCCCGTACGCCGGGCGCCGTCGCCGATATGGGCGGCGATATCTGATCAGTCCGAACAGGTAGAAGTCGAATGACCGACGTTTCCGTGGCCCAGCCGGCCCTCAAGGCCAGCGGCGCCTTCTTTGTCGAGACCGTGACCTGGGTCCAGCACTGGACGGCCAGCCTGTTTTCGTTCCGCACCACGCGCGATCCGGGCCTACGGTTTTCCAGCGGCCAGTTCGTGATGGTCGGGCTGATGAAAGAGGATGGAAAGCCGCTGGTGCGCGCCTATTCCATCGCCTCGCCTTCGTGGCACGAGGAGCTGGAATTCTACTCGATCAAGGTGCCGGATGGCCCGCTGACCTCTCGCCTGCAGAACATCAACGTGGGTGATGAGGTGCTGATCGGGCGCAAGCCAACGGGGACGCTGGTGCTGGATGGCCTGAAGCCCGGCAAGCGGCTCTATATGCTGGGCACCGGCACCGGCCTCGCGCCCTGGCTGTCGCTGGCCCGCGATCCGGAGGTCTATGAGCGGTTCGATGAGGTGATCGTCACCCACACGGTGCGCGAGGTGGCCGACCTCAACTACCGCGAGCTGCTGGAGCATGAGCTGGCCAACGACGAGATCCTGGGCGAACTCATCGGGCCGAAGCTGCGCTACTATCCGACCGTGACCCGCGAGCCGTTCAAGACCCAGGGGCGGATCACCGACCTGATCTCTTCTGGAAAGCTGTTCGAGGATCTGGGCGTGCCTCCGCTGGACCGGGCCGTCGACCGACTGATGATGTGTGGCGGCCCGTCCGTGCTGGCCGACCTCAAGGCGCTGATGCTGGAGCGCGGCTACGAGGAAGGCTCGATCGCCAAGCCCGGCGAGTTCGTGCTGGAGCGGGCGTTCGTCGAGACTTGAGCGGGTTTATCGTGGTCCTTCGCCCGCGAGGGGAGGAGAACCCTTGCGCTTACTGCGGCGGGCAGCCCTTGAAGTCCCCGACCTTCACGGCCGAGAGGCGGGAGAGGTTCAGGGCCTTCATCGGGTGCATGGAACCGGCGCCGGCGCCAGTGAACAGGTCGATGCGCTCGCCCTTGATCGCGCCGCCGACATCGGATGCGTACCAGTAGCCGTCGTGTGCCGAGCCGTCAGGCATGGAGAGGCCCACGGTCTCCTTGATGAAGAGGACGCTGCGGCGGGGAATAAGCTTCTTGTCCACCGCCACGGTGCGCATGGCCACCACGCGGCATCCCAGGGAGTCCAGCGCGCCCACGCCCTTGGCCCCGGCATGATAGAGGGTGGCCTTGAGGTTCCAGCCCGGCGCGGTAGGCAGGCCTCCGGTGATCACCGACATGATCAGGTCGCCCACAGGGTCCTTGGACGCAGCTTGGGCGTGGGATGACGCGGCGAGCAGGGACATTGCGGCCAGGGCGGCGAGGCGGCGTCGCATGACGGCGTCCTCCTTCGTCGTTGAACTGGTAGGCGGCCTACTTACCGGGACTGGGCGGCGCCAACAACCCCGAACGGGGTGCGGCGATGTAGCCTGTGAGGATTGCTAACAGCTTGAGCGATGGCCGTCTCGATTGCCTCCCCTTGTGTTTTGCGACTTGATGGGGCGAGACGTGGGGAAGAAGGTTCATGAAAATCTATGGGGATTCCAAGTCCGGGAACTGCCTGAAGGTCAGGTGGACGGCCGAGCGACTCGGCATGGCCTTCGACTGGATCGAAGTCGACATCATGCTGGGCGAGACCCGCACGCCAGCCTTCCTGGCGATGAACCCGGCCGGGCAGGCGCCCACCGTCATACTCGACGACGGCCGGCCGCTGGCGCAGTCCAACGCTATCATCCTGCACTTGGCGGAGGGCTCGGACCTGATCCCCACGGACGCCTATGCCCGGGCGCGGATGCTGGAGTGGATGTTCTGGGAGCAGTACAGCCACGAACCCTATGTGGCCGTCGCCCGGTTCCAGGTTCGCTACCTGGGCAAGCCGGTGGCCGAGCTGGACGAGAAGCTGGTCGCCCGCGGTGAGGCGGCCCTGCGGCGCCTGGAGGACGGGCTCGCGGGCTCGGCCTACCTCGTGGGGGACCAGATCAGTCTCGCAGATGTCGCCCTGGTGGCCTACACCCGGCTGGCCCACGAGGGCGGCTTCGACGTGGACCGGCTTCCCCGGGTGCGCGCCTGGGTGGCGCGGGTGGAGCAGGCCTTGGGTATCTGAACGGGAGTAGCGATGCGTAGCCTGGTCCTGATCACGCTGCTGGCGGCGCTGGCGGTGCCCTCCACGGCCCTGGCGTGGGGGCATTCGGGCCACCGGTTCGTGGGTCTGGCGGCCGCCCGCGCGTTTCCGGCCGAGGTCCCGGCCTTCTTGCGCACGCGCGACGCCGTCACCGAGATCGGGGAGCTGTCGCGCGAAGCCGACCGCACCAAGGACGCCGGCAAGGCGCATGACCAGGAGGCGCAATCGGGCCACTTCGTCGACATCGACGAGGACGGCAGGGTGCTCTTTGGCCCGCCCCTCGCGCCGATTCCTCCTACGCGCCAGGACTACGAGAAGGCGCTTCAGGGGTTTGGCCTGGACAGCTGGAAGGCGGGTTATCTCCAGTACTCGATCATCGACACCTGGCAGGCGCTGGCCATGGACTTCGCCTACTGGCGGGCGCTGAACGCGGCGGAGAAGAACCCCAAATGGCGCAAGCACCGCGCCTGGTTCGCCGCCGACCGGCGCCGGCGGGAATCGCTGATCATGAAGCGGATCGGAGACCTGTCGCATTTCGGCGGCGACGGCGCCCAGCCGCTGCACGCGACCTATCATTACAACGGCTGGGGCGATTACCCGAACCCCAAAGGCTACTCCCAGGCGCGCGGCCTCCACGCCCGGTTCGAGGGCGAACTGGTGAACGAGAGCGTGACGCTGGGCCCGGTGGAGGCGGCGATGACGCCGTTGAAGGTCTGCGGCTGCGCAATCGAGCAGCGGGTGGCGGACTACCTCTTGTCCACCTCGCGGCAGGTGGAGCCGCTCTACGATCTGGAGAAGGCGGGTGGACTGGCCGAAGGCGATGCGCGCGGGGCGGCCTTCGCGACCCGGCAGATCGCCGTCGGCGCCTCGGAGGTCCGTGACATGGTGGTGGAGGCCTGGCGGGCCAGCCTCAACCGCAAGGTCGGCTGGCGCCCGGTGGCCGTGAAGGACGTGATCGCCGGCGCGGTGGACGACCCCTACATCTCGTTCCACGGGGTCGACTGATGGCCGTCCCGCAGTTTGGTGACGCGGAGGCCGGTCGGACCTATGTGGACCGTCCGGCCGCCTTCGGGATCGCCGGGCAGGGTGGGCGCGTGGCGTTGGTGCGGGTGAGCAAGGCCGGGCATGGGCCCTGGCTGGATCTGCCCGGCGGGGCCATCGATCCGGGCGAAGACGGCCCCGCGGCGGTGGTCCGCGAGTTCGGCGAGGAGACGGGGCTGAAGATCGCGGCGGGCGTCGAGTTCGCCCGCGCCGACCAGATGTTCATCAACACGGACGGCGCCGCCTACAACAACCGCGCCGGCTTCTTCGTTGTGCGCGTGGTGGACGAGGCGGCGGAGCTGAAGGTCGAAGACGACCACGAACTGGTGTGGGTGGATCCGGATGCGGCGGTGCGCGGCCTGCGCCACGACGCACATGCCTGGGCGGTGGCGGCCTGGCTCAGGCGGCTGAAGCCCTAGGCTGGGCGCGGCGGGGGGGCTTGCGGGCGCTCGCCTTGGCCGGGGCGGGCTTGTAGCCCTTGTCGGACCTGGCGCGGGCCCGGGCAACCACCTTGGGGCGGTTGCGCTCGCATTCCTCGAGGATGTCCTCGAGCTCCTGGTCCGACAGGTGCTCGATCCCGATGAACCGGTTCTCCGACTTCGAGGCGCGGATCATCTCGTCGAGCTTGGCCTGGATGGCCGCGCCATCGCGGTTCTGGGTGTTCTGGATCAGGAACACCATCAGGAAGGTGATGATGGTCGTCGACGTGTTGATCATCAGCTGCCAGGTGTCGGAAAAGCCGAACAGAGGGCCCGACGCCGCCCAGAGGATCACCAGGACGCAGCAGGAGATGAAAACCGGCGGCCGGCCCGTCCACTTGGCGATGGCGTTGGCGACGTGCCCGAACGCGCGGCTGATGTTGACCATGGAGGGGCCGACCTCTCGAGGGGTTTGCGACTCCACGCATGAACGGGTAGTCCGTGGGCCAGTTCCCCGGAGGGGCCATGGCCGAGCCTGAGACGTCCGCCAAGATCATCGACGGCAAGGCCTACGCCGAGCGGTTGCGCGCCCAGGTGGGCCGCGATGTGGCGCAGCTGAAGGCCGACTACAAGCTACAGCCCGGCCTGGCGGTGGTGCTGGTGGGCGAGGATCCCGCCAGCCAGATATACGTCCGCTCCAAGGGCGAGCACTCCCTGGCTGCGGGCATGCATTCTGTGACCCACCGGCTACCGGCCGACGTGGCCCAGGCGGAACTGCTTCGGCTGATCGGGGACCTCAACACCGATCCGGCGATCCACGGGATCCTGGTGCAGCTGCCTTTGCCCAAGGGACTGGACGAGCGTCAGGTGCTGGCGGCGATCAACCCCGACAAGGACGTCGACGGCCTGCATGTGGTCAACGCCGGGCGCCTGGCTAGCGGCCTGCCGGCGCTGACGCCATGCACGCCGGCGGGCTGCATGATCCTGCTGCGCGAGACCCTGGGCGACTTGACGGGCCTGCGGGCGGTGGTGGTGGGACGCTCGGTGCTGGTTGGGCGGCCAATAGCCCAGCTGCTGCTGCAGGCCGATTGCACCGTGACTATCGCCCATTCGCGGACCAGGGACCTGGCCGCGGTGTGCCGGGAGGCGGATATCCTGGTGGCGGCCGTCGGCCGGCCGCGGATGATCCGCGGCGACTGGATCAAGCCGGGCGCCGCGGTGATCGACGTGGGCATCAACCGGGTGCCGTTCGACGACCCGGTGAAAGCCGCCGCCGGGAAGACCAAGGTGGTGGGAGACGTCGACTTCAAGGAAGCCAGCCGGGTTGCCGGCTGGATCACCCCCGTGCCAGGGGGCGTGGGCCTCATGACCGTGGCGGTGCTGCTGCAGAACACCGTCACCGCGGCCCGGCGGCTGGCCGGAATAGACTAGGCGTCCATCCCGCGGCGGTCGCCTTTCACCCCACCTGCAGTTTTCCGCCATACAGAGTAACTGTTGCCCATGGCCGGAGAGCTGAAGCCACCTGATTCGGTCGCGACCTTGCTGGCGCGGGCGCGAAAGCTGGAGCGCTCGGGCGACTATCCGGGCGCGGTCGCCGCCTATGAGGACGGCCTGGGCCGGAGCCCGGATCACCGGGAGCTGCTGTCTGGACTTGCGCAGCTGGCCAGCAGAATGGAGATGCATGCGACCGCGGCTTCGCTGTGGGAGAGGGTGTCCGCGCTAGGGCCACTCAATTTCCAAGCCATCGAGGGGCGGAGCCGCGCACTGCGGGAACTCGGCCAGTTCGAGCAGGCTATGGCGCTGCTTCGGGGCGCGCTGCTGGAATATCCACAGCAAGCGAAGCTCTGGGGCGCCTTGGCGGTCACCTTGGTCCAGGCGGGTCGAACCGGAGAAGCCCTGACATTCTTCGGCGAAGCCTTGAGGCTCGATCCCGCCAGCGTGCCAGCGCTATACAATCGCGGCGGCGCCTACGTCGAACTCGGCGATCTGGAAGCGGCCCGCGCAGACTACAGGCTGGCCCAGAAGCACGCGCGGGGCGGCCGGGAGGTCGCCCAGCTCCGATTTGCGTTGTCTCTGCTGGACCTGGACTCGGGTGAACTGACGTTGGGATGGGAGGGCTATGAGGCTCGCTTCTCTCCCGACCTGCCTCATCCCGTCGTGTTCGACATCCCCGGACGGCGTTGGACCCCTCGATCCGATCTGGCCGGGCGACGGCTGCTGGTCGTGGCGGAACAGGGTGTCGGCGACGAATTGATGTTCGCCAATGTATTGCCGGATGTGGTTAGGGCGATCGGCGAAGACGGACAGCTGTTCATCGCGGTGGAGCCGCGGTTAGTGGACCTGTTCCAGCGAAGTTTTCCACGGGCGAGGGTCTCGGCGCACGACACGGAGATCAGAGCAGACCGAAGGCGCCGGTTCCTGCCGGACGACGCCGGCGGCGTCATAGATTTCTGGACGCCTATGGGATCGTTGATGGCCCGCTTCAGGCCCACGATCTCCGCCTTTCCCCCGGTCGTCGGCTACCTGAGGCCGGACCCCGAACGGATGGCGCACTGGAGGAGTTGGCTCGGAGACGGGGCGCCAACGGTGGGTATCACCTGGAGGAGCGCCAAGCTGGAGGGCGATCGACGCCGGCTTTATCCCCCGCTGGAGCATTGGGGCCCGATCGTTCGGACGCCCGGCCTGAGGTTCGTCAACCTTCAGTATGGCGAGTGCGGTGAGGAGCTTGCGGAACTCAAGGCGCTGACGGGGATCGACATCCTTCAGGCGCCCGGGCTGAATATCCGTGAGGATCTGGATGACCTCGCCGCTCTGTGCGCCTCACTCGACCAGGTCGTGAGCATCGGGAATGCGACGGGCATGCTGGCCGGTGCGGTGGGATGCCCGCTTGCCATCATCGACGGTCCGGGCGCCTGGCCGAGACTTGGAGCTGCAGCATATCCCTGGTTCCCGCAGGCGCTGGCCTTTTCAACAGCCACGTTCAGCGATTGGGAGCAGCCGATGGCCGAGGTTCGATCACACCTCACACGCCAGTTCGGCTATGCCTGAAGGCTTCCAGGCCTACAGACCTGGGCGGCCACGCCGAGCGCGCGCCCGCGCCGCAGCGCCGCGACGAGAGCGGCGAAGCCGATGATCATGAACGCCCAGGTGGCGGGCTCAGGCCGCTGATGGCGACCTCGATCATGCGGCCGGGGCCGCGGCGGCCTGGGTGTTGGTCCAGGTGACCAGCCTGCCTAGCACATCGGCGACGGCCCGATCATAGGCGTCGACGATGGGGCCGACCCGATTGTCGCCGGCCCGGACCCGGGATTCCAGGATATGCTCGACGCTCTGCGAACGGTCGGTGCGGACCATCACCGCGCGCAGGCGGACGAGAACCTCAGGCGCCGCCTCGGCCCCGCGATCGTAGCGGGCCTCGAAATTGCGCACATCCACCCGCAGCACGAATTTCGCCGTGCCGGGCTCGCCGCGCGACATCAGCCGGATCGGGCCCGGGTCGTTGTCGAAGGCCGCGAGCAGGGCCTGATCAAACAGCACCTGCGCGGCCGTCGCCCACCGGACATCGGCGACATAGGCCACCCGCCCACCCGTCACGGTCAAAAGGCGGTCACCGCCGGATTCGCGCTGGAACAGCCCGCCGGCCCGGACCACGCCGACCTCGGCCGTCTCCTGCGTGGGGGGCGCCTCGGCCCCGGGCGGCGGCGAGCCAAACCGGTAGAGCGTCGCCGGCTTGGTCTTGGGCAACAGCGAAATGCAGCCGGCCAGCGACAGGGCGCAGACGCCGCCCAGGGCCAGCCGCAGGAGGACGGGGACGCGGCTCATGGTTTCACCTTCACTTCCTCGGCCTTGCCTCTGCCCAGGGCCCCGGTCGGGCTCGACTGGATATCGTTGACAAGGCGCTCCAGGGATTCCGCCGCGCTTTGCAGTTGGATCACCGCGGCGGTGACCTGCGGCAGGCCGTTGGCAGCGAAATCGGATGCCGGCGCCTGCAGGTTGGCGACCATGCCGCGCACCTCCCGGGATGCCGCGCTGGCCTCCTCGGCGGCGTCGGCCAGGTTCTTGAGGGCGCGCGTGCCGTCGCCATCCATGATCTCGCGGCTCGATCTGAGCAGTTGCGTGGCCTCCTGGGCCGCCGCATCCATGTGCTGCAGCGCCGCCTGGGCGTCGGCGACGATCGCCCTGCGTTCGCGCAACTCGGCGGTGAAGGCCTGGGTGTCGGACAGGGTGGCCGAGAAGGTCTTGATGTTCTGGTCGGAAAGCACCCGGTTCAGGCGATCCAGGGCTTCGATGGCGCGAGTCAGCACCGTGCCGCCGCCCTCCAACAGGTCTGAGAGGGCGCTGCGTTGGGTGCGCAAGATCGGAATGCAGGGACGGATTTTCTCCCGTTCGCAGCGGGCCTCCTCGACCACCTTGAGCAGGGGCTTGGTGGCCGTGCCGGCGGTGATCTGGATGTAATTCACGCCGGTGATACCCTGAGGTTCCAGCGTTCCGTAGGAATCCGCCCTGATCGGCACGTCGGCGCTCACCTGAGCGCGGGCGATGACGCGGCTGGAATTGGTGGCGTCGAGCGCGATCTTGGTCACCTCGCCGACTTTGATCCCGTTGAAATGGACCTCGCCTCCCTGGGTGAGCCCGCGCACCGGCCCCTGGAAGACGATATCGTAGATGTCGTTCTCGCGGGCGAACTGGACGCGCGCCAGCCAAATGGAGAACAGGATCAGGCCTACGAACAGGATCACCGCGGACAGGCCTACGAGGCCATAGTTGGCGTTCTTCTCCATGTCAGGCGTCCTGCTTCCGCTTGCCCGCCGCCGCACGGCCGCGGGGGCCCAGGAAGTACTCCCGGATCCAGGGATGGTCCGATAGCTCCAGTTCGTGGACCGGGGCCGTGGCCACTACCTTGCCGTCGGCCAGGACGGCCACGCGGTCGGTGATCTCGTAAAGGGTGTCGAGGTCGTGAGTGATCATGAAAACGGTCAGGTCCAGGCTGTCGGAGAGGTCCTTGATCAATTCGTCGAAGGCGGCGGCGGCGATCGGGTCGAGGCCCGCGGTAGGTTCGTCCAGGAACAGGAGTTCGGGGTCCAGCGCTAGGGCCCGGGCGAGGCCGGCGCGCTTGCGCATACCGCCGGAAAGCTCGGCCGGCTTGAGGTCTCCGGCTCCTGGAAGCAGTCCGGCCAGGGCGATCTTGAGGTCGGCCAGCTCGAAGATCTCCTTCTTCGGCAGCCGGGTGTGCTCGAACATCGGCGCGGCGACGTTTTCGCGAACGGTCAGGTTGGAGAACAGGGCTCCTTGCTGGAAAAGCACACCCCAGCAGCGCTCGATGGCGCTCCAGCTGCGCTTGGAGGCGTGCTGCAGTTCCTGGCCGAACACGCTGACCGTGCCGCCTTGGGGCTGACGCAGACCGATGATGGTGTTGAGCAGCACCGACTTGCCGGTGCCCGAACCGCCGACCACGCCCAGAACCTCGCCGCGCTCCACTGTCAGGTCGAGGCCGTTGTGGACGACATTCTCATCGAAGGCGGAGACCAGGCCCTGGACCTCGACGGCCGGGCCTTCCATGTCGAGAATCTCCTCGTCGGAGAGGTCCGCCTCATCGCGCTCGTCGGTCATATGTCCAGCTCCATGTAGAGCAGGGCGAACAGCGCATCGATCAGGATGATGGCGAAGATGGCGTGGACTACGGCGGCGGTTACGCGGCGGCCCAGGGATTCCACGTCGCCGCCGACCTCCATGCCCTGGCGGCAGCCGATGCCGGCGATAACTGCAGCCATCACCGGAGCCTTGGACAGGCCGATCCAGAAATGGGTGATGCCCACATTGTCGACGATCCGCTGCAGGAAGAAGGCCGGGCCAAGGTCGAGCACCGACCAGACCACGACCAGGCCGCCGAGCAGGCCGGCGAGGGTGGCTACAAAGGTGAGCAGGGGGATGGTGATCAGCAGGGCGGCGAACCTGGGGAACACCAGAGCCTCGAACGGGTCGACGCCCAGCACCTTCATGGCGTCGATCTCCTGGTTCATCTTCATCGAGCCGATCTCGGCGGCGAAGCTCGAGGCCGAACGGCCCGCCAGCAGTACGGCGGTGATGATGATATTGAACTCACGCAACACGGCGATGCCGATGAGCTCTACGGCGAACACCTCGGCGCCGAACTGGCGGAGCATGTTGGCGCCCAGCAGGCCCACCACGGCGCCGATGAAGAACGAGGTCGTTGCGACGATTGGGATGGCGTCGAAGCCGGCCCGCTCCATCAGGGAGAAGAGGGGCGCCATCCGGATGCGGCGTGGATTGCGGATCGAGCCACCCACCACCACCAGGAGGTGGCCGAGGAAGGCCATGGTGCCCCAGAACTCCTCGCCAAGATTCACCATGCCCTTGCCGATCCGTACGGTGAAGTCCTGGAAGGGCCTGGCCTTGACCTCGACGGGCTTGTCGACCTGCACAGCGGCGCATACCAGCTCCAACAGGCGGTGGGTCTCGGGCCGTGCCTTGATGGCGGACAGGTCGAAATCGCGGCCCACCGCGCGCAGCACGGCGTAGGCCCCGGCGGTGTCCATCCGCCGGACCTTGGTCATGTCGAGGGTGACGTCGGTGCGTCCCTTCAGCCGGGCGGCGACCTCACGGCCGGCGTCGCCGACCTGATTCGCCGTCCAGTCGCCGAGGAACACGGCGACCGGGTCGTCGGCGTTCCTGAAGCGAAATTCGGCGGGACGCTCCATGGGTGGATAATCTTGCTCCGGGCGTGCGCGGGGTGACGCCGCACGACTTCAAATCACCTGTGGACACGACCCTAACAGAGGGGACGCTAGGGCCGAACGTCCTTATAGTCTCGGTTGTTCCGGCAGCGGACCATGCCGCGCGAGCGCGCATCGGCCTCACATCATGACCCTTACGGCCAAGCTGGGCCACCTTTTGGTCCAGATGAAGCGGGTAAGCAGAAGGCGGACCTGTCCGCATCGCAAGGCTGGAGAACGCGTTGACCCGCCAGATCGAACTCGCCGGGAAGTCCGGCTCTCGGTATCGCTACAGCCCGCTGGAGGAGGCGCGCTTCCTGCCGCCTGCGGGGGCGAACTATGTGATCGCGGAACTGACGCCCGATGGCGCGCACCTCGTATATGCTGGCGAGACCGACAATCTCGCCAGCCAGAGCTGGCGTCCGGTACTGGAGGCCGCCCGACGGACCTATGGCGAGGCGAAGATCCTGACGCGGCTGAACGTCACACGCGCGGTGCGCAAGGCCGAGCAGGCCGACCTCATCGAGGAGCACTGCCCGCCCATGAACGAGGGCCGGCCGGACTGACCCACGCGGGGCCTGCTACCGGCTTGACCCTGCCCGGGCGGGGCCCGATGAAGTCCGTCCAACGCGGGAGACCCAGATGGGCGAGCTGTTCGACCTGACCGGCCAGGTGGCCATTATCACCGGCTCCTCCAAGGGCATCGGCCGCGCGATCGCCGAGCGGCTGGCGGAGCATGGCGCCAAGGTGGTGATCTCCTCGCGCAACCAGGACCCCTGCGATGAGGTCGCCGCGGCGATCAACGCCAGGCATCCCGGCGCGGCCGTGGCGATCGCGGCCAGCATCTCGCGAAAGGAGCAGCTGCAGGCGCTGGTGGACGGCGCGGTCGCCGCGTTCGGCAAGGTCGACATCCTGGTCTGCAACGCCGCCTCCAACACCCACTACGGGCCGATGCTGGAGGTCACCGACGAGGCGTTCCGCAAGATGCTCGACAACAACCTGATCTCCAGCCACTGGCTGGCCCAGATGGTCGTGCCGGGGATGCGCCAGCGGGGCGGCGGGGCCATCGTCCTGGTCTCCTCGATCGTGGGGCTGAAGGCCGATGACGCCATCGGCGTCTATGGTGTCTCCAAGGCGGCCGACATCCAGCTGGCGCGCAACCTGGCGGTGGAGCTGGGCCCCAACAACATCCGGGTGAACTGCATCGCCCCGGGCCTGGTGAAGACCGACTTCGCCCGCGCCCTGTGGGACAAGCCGCAGGACCAGGTGGCGGAGAAGTTCCGCACTCCCCTGGGCCGGCTGGGTGAGCCCGACGACATCGCCGGCGCGGCGGTGTTCCTCACTTCCCGGGCGGCCGGGTGGCTGACCGGCCAGGTGATCGTGGTGGACGGCGGGGCGACGGTCTAGCTGACCGGCTCCTCCGCCGCGCTGCTGCCCTTGTAGAAATTCCAGCCGCCGCCATCGACCTTGATCTGGGCGCCGGTGACGTACTGCGAGGCGTCGCTGGCCAGGTAGAGCATTGTCGAGACCATGTCCTGCGGCAGGCCGACCCGCTTGCCGGCCCTGGTGCGGCGCGGATCGTCGGGATCAGGCGGATCGCCCCAGTGTTTGGCGACATCGGTGTTGAAGGGCCCGACCAGCACGGTATTGACCCGCACGGTGGGATGCCAGGCGATGGAGAAGGCCTGTGAGACCACGTTCAGCCCGGCCTTGGCGCCACCGTAGAAGGCCGTTCCCGGGCGCGGGTTCAGCGAGGCCATGCTGCTCATGTTGATGATCGAGCCGCCGCCGGCCGCCGCCATCCGCTCGCCGGCCACCGCGCAGAGGCGGAACGGGCCCTTGAAGTTCACCCCGATGACGCTGTCGAACAGCTTCTCGCTGACCGATCCCAAGGTGTCGTAGTTGGGCGACATGCCGGCGTTGTTGACCACCACGTCGACCTTGCCGAAGTGGCGCCACACAGCCTCGAACATCGGCTCGACCTCGTCCCAACGGCCGATGTGGCAACCGTAGGGGTAGGCGCGGACGCCGAGCTTCTCCACCTCGCGGGCGACGGCCTCGCAGTTGTCCAGCTTGCGGCTGACGATGGCCACGTCGGCGCCCGCCTCGGCGAACCCCTGGACGATGCCGCGCCCAAGGCCGCGGCTGCCGCCGGTCACCAGCACCGTCTTTCCGGTCATGTCGAACAGGTTGTCCATGGGGCTCCTTGGATGTTTTCTCGATCTGGGATCAATGTTAGCGGCCCATGCGCCGGTCGGGGAAGGCTCCGCCACATCGCCAACATGCCTTGCCGCGCACTGGCCGCATCGCCGCCTGAATAGCCCTGGACCATCGACCAGGGATTGAACCGGCGGCCCTCCAGGTGCGAACCTGTCGGCGGGCCTAGGGGAGAGTCTCGTTGGGAGTAAGGCGTCGGTATGCGCCGCTTTGGGCGGGGATGGCCGCCTGCGTCGCGGCCACGACCGCCAACGCCCAGCGGGCCAGCGAGGACGCCATGCGCGCGGCCGACGACGGCTTCGGCCTCACGCTCGGCGGTGAGACGATCGGCATCTACAGCCAGACCAGCGCCCGCGGCTTCAGTCCGCAACAGGCCGGCAACGTCCGAGTCGAAGGGCTCTATTTCGACCTCATTGGCAACCTGCCCCAGCGGTTCCTGGCCGGGACCACCATGCATGTGGGCCTGAGCGCACAGTCCTATCCGTTTCCTGCGCCGACGGGGGTGGCCGACAACCACCTGCGTGTGCCGCCAGCCAAGTGGCTGCTCACCGTCACGGGCGACTTCGAGGCGCCCTACGGCTTCAAGGCCCCCGCGGTCGCGATGGAAGTCGCCGGGCCGGTGACGGAGACGCTTGGTTTCGCGGGCGGGACGGGATACTCCCGCGCCGCGCCGGCCGGCGCGGGCCATACGAACGTCAACGCCGTAGGCGGCATGTTCAACTGGCGCCCGACAGACGATGTGCGGCTGATCGCCTTCTACACCATCAACCGGCGGGACGACGTGGAGGTCCTGCCGCTGATCTTCACCGCCGGCCCCTTCGCGCCGCCGGTCATCGATCGCCAGCAGTTCATCGGCCAGGACTGGGCGGCCAGCAAGATCTGGGAGTCCAGCGGCGGCGCCCTGGCGCGCTTCCGATCCCTGGGGGCCTGGCAGATCGAGGCAGGCCTGTTCCGCACGACTCAGGACTACCGCAACGACGACTATTCGATCCGCTATTTCAACACCCAGCGCGACGGGTCGGCGACCCTCAACGTCCTGGCCCAGCCGGGTCCCAGCATCGTGTCGTGGTCGGGCGAGGCGCGGGCGACGGGGAATTTCACCACCGGCGGCATGAAGCATGTGCTGTTCCTGGCCGCGCGGGGCAAGAGCGTCGAGCGGTTGAACGGCGGCTCGGCGGCCCAGGTGTTCGGCGCCGCCAACATCGGCGTGGCCCGGCCGCTGCCGGAGCCGGTGTTCGCCCTGGGACCCCAGACGCGCGACCGGGTCAGGCAGGGCTCCGTCGGGGTGGCCTATGTGGCGCGGCTCGCCACGGTCGAGGCCAGCGTGGGGGTGCAGAAGGCCGAATACCGCCGCCGGATCGCCAGGCCGGGCCAGCCCGAGCAGCGCTCGCGCGACGCGCCGTGGCTGTACAACTCCACGATCGCCTGGCGGGCCGCCCGGACGCTGGTGCTGTTCGGCAGCTACACGCGCGGGCTGGAGGATTCGGGCGTGGCCTCCGACGACGCCCTCAACCGCGGTGAGGTGATGCCGGCCAGCCTGACCGAACAGGTCGACGTCGGCTTGCGCTACCAGTTCACGCCGCGGGTGACGCTGATCGCCGACGCCTTCCAGATCGAGAAGCCCTACTTCAGCCTGAACCCCCAGACGCGGGTGTTCGGCCGGACGGGAGACACCCGGCACCGGGGCGTCGAGGCCTCGCTGACCGCGCGTCCGGTCCAGGGCCTGTCGATCATCGGCGGCGCCGTGATCTTCCGGCCGCGCCGCCTGCAGTCCGGGCCGACCACAGCCGGCAGGATCGCGCCGGGCCGTCCGGCCCGCAACCTGCGCCTCAACGTCCAGTACGGGCCGCCGTCCTGGCGCGGCTTCTCGCTCAGCGGCGGGCTGGAGACCAGCGGCCCGTTCTACTACGACCAGGCCAACACCCTGAAGCTGCCGGGCTCGACCCGCCTCGACGTCGGGGCGCGGTACGACTTCAAGGTGAAGACCTCCACGGTCTCGATCCGGGCCCAGGCGACCAATGTGGCCGACACCTTCCGCTGGCAGGCGGCCGGCGACACCCAGCGCCTGTTCGCCAATCCCGCGCGCCAGTACGCCCTGCGCCTGGTCGCTGATTTCTGAGCGCGCCGTCGCTGGTCTTCTCCCAACCCCGCACCTCGCGGTCCACGCCCGCCGCGCCCAGGCGGCCGGCCAGGCTGGGGCTGAGCAGCAGGTGGTCGATGCGCAGGCCGGCGTCGTGGGCGCAGGCGTTCCGGAAGTCGTCCCGGAAGGCGTAGATCCGCTCTCCGGGATGACAGTTCGGGGGGATCAGGCGGAGCTTCGCCAGTCGTCGTCCGACGCGGGGGCATGGGGGTCTTGACCCGCGGAACTCACGGGAGGGGCCGGATGGGCGTCCGCGTCTGACGCGGGATGTTCGGCGGTGTCTTCCTCTTGCAGTGTCTCCACGCCCAGCTCCTCGCAGAGGCGGGCGATCTGGGCTTCGAGGGGCTCGTCGGTGAAGTGGTCGCCGAAAGCCTCGGCGTCCAGGCGGTCGTCGAGCTTGGCGTCCAGGTCCAGGGACTCGCTGTCCTCGTACTCGTCCTCGTTCCAGATGAGCAGGCCGATCCTGGCCTTCACCTGGGCCTTACGGTGATCGATGCGGGCCTCGGCGGCGCGGCGGGTCTCGGCCGCGTCGTCCCTCTCCTGGCGGTGAAGGTCGCGCTGCAGCCTGGCCTCCAGGGCCACGGTCTGGCGCACGGCGCGGGCGGCGCGCTGGAAGGAAAGGCCATAGCCCGCCGCCGCCTCGGGGGTTTCGGCCTCCATGGCCAGGCCGTGCATCTTCTCGGCCAGGCTCAGGCTGAGCTCGGCCACCCGCTCCAGGAGGCGGGTGTGACGTTCGGTCATCTCCAGTGCGGTGGACATGAACAAAACAAGAACACACTGCAGCCCTGGAGTCAAGGTCTTTGACCTGCCCCCTTCCTGATCCCGCGATTTGAATGAGAGTCCGTCATCCCGAAGGAGACGGACGTGAAGAAGAGCAGGTTCAACGAGGCGCAGATCATCGGCGTGCTGCGCGAGCAGGAGGCCGGGAGCCCGACGGCGGAGGTGTGC
>CANJKG010000033.1 GCA_947474775.1 Caulobacteraceae bacterium
AGCTCCAGGAACTGGCGCGCATAGGCCGACAGGCTCTCGACGTAGCGCCGCTGGCCCTCGGCGTAGATGGTGTCGAACGCCAGCGAACTCTTGCCCGAGCCGGAGAGGCCGGTGAGCACCACCAGCTCGCCGCGCGGGATGTCCACGCTGACGTCCTTCAGATTGTGCTCACGCGCCCCGCGCACGCGGATCATGTTGTGCTTGTCGGCCATCTTGTCCCGGAAACATTCGGCGCCCGAGGAGAGGTCCGGGAGCGCCTGCTAATGTAATCGCGAGACTCACGGATAACACGGGAACGGAGAGGGAACAAATTTCCGATGATCCTGGCGAGTTTGCAACACCCAATGACAGATCGTCGCAGAGCGGTGATTTGGGCCTTGTCACAACAATCAGGTGCTGGTTTAGCCTCACCGTCAAATATGCAGCGTAATTTTTAGCTGCTCGGTCAAAATTCAGCGGCGACAGACCGCGTCAAATCGAGGGAATACCCAATGAAGCGTTCCATCCTGATGTGCAGCGCGTTTGCGCTCGCCTCCACGTTCGCCGGTGAGGCGGCCGCCCAGGCCGCCAGCCAGGGCAGCACCATCGAAGAAGTGGTCGTCACCGCCCGCCGGGTGGAGGAAAGCGCCCAGTCGGTGCCGCTGTCGATCTCCGTGGCTTCGGGCGAGCAGCTGCGTCAGCAGAACGTGTCCGACATCCGCAACCTGCAGAACTTCACGCCGAGCGTCCTGATCCGGGGCGGCACCTCCGACCCCAACGCGGCCACCATCGTCATGCGGGGCATCGGCGCGGCCGACACCCTGCTGACCACCGACACCTCGGTGGGCGTCTATATGGACGGCGTCTACCTGCCGCGCACCGTCGGCCTCAAGGGCCTGCTGCAGAACACGGACGAGATCGCCCGGGTCGAGACCCTGCGCGGTCCCCAGGGCACCCTGTTCGGCCGCAACACGACGGCCGGGGCGCTGAACGTCACCACCGTCACGCCGGGGCCGGACTTCTCGGCCTACGCCACGGCGGCGTACGGCAACTTCCAGCAGCTCGACGTGACCGGGGGCGTGAACGTGCCGCTGGGCGAGAACGCGGCCTTCCGCATCGGCGTCCTGCATTCGAACAACGACGGTTACGGCCAGAACTCAGCCGGCCTGCGCCTGGGTAAGCGCAATCTCGAGAACTACCATGTCCGCCTGGCGGTGAACCCGAACGACCAGTTCAGCATGGATATCTCCGGCGACTATCAGCGGTCGGAGGGGTCGTCCTTCTTCACCCTGTCGGAACTGTGCGGCCAGCCCGGGATCAACTGCGGGGCGCTGACGAACACCGCCCCGGCGGGTCAGACGGCCAATCCGTCCTACATCGGCGCGGGCGCAACCCGCTACATCGCCGAAGTCATCCGCGGCCTGCCGGCCGCCTGCCGCACCAACGGCGCGGGCTTCGGCGGCTGTCCCGCCAACGCGGCCAGCGTCATCGCCGCGGCCAACGCCGAGATGGCGGGCTACGTCTCCAAAGACCCCTTCTTCTCCTACGGCAACGACCAGCGGAAGGGCGCCTCTGAGCTCGCTCGCCTTGGCCTGACCCTGGCCTACGACATCAGCGACAGCCTGCAGATCAAGTCGATCACCGGCTATATCAAGAGCGACCGCGGGACCTACCAGGACCTGGACGGCACGCCCTACCAGATCCTGACCTCGAACAACGAACAGACCGACTGGTCGCTGTCCCAGGAGATCCAGGCGATCGGCAGCATCGGTGAGGCGATCGACTATGTGGTCGGCGTCTACGGCAGCATGGAGCAGGGCCAGGAGTTCGGCATCCAGTACGCGTCGGCCAATCCGCCGGCGAATCCGCCGGTCACCATGACGGTGGCCGACGCGAAGAACACCAACCAGTCGGCCTTCGGCCAGTTCAACTACCACTTCACCGATCGGCTGACCTTCACCGGCGGCCTGCGCTACACGCGGGAATCGCGCGGCATCGTCTCGCGCAACCACCAGGGCGGCCCGGTCGCCGACATCGCCATTCCGGTGCTGACCGCCAACCTGACCACCGGCGCCACGACGGTGCCGGCGCCGTTCACCGCCTGCACCCTGCCTGCGGCGTACCTCGACATCCTCCCGAACCCGCTCACCGGCGGCGGCACGCAGGGCGTCTGCCAGATCAAGCGCGAGAACACCTTCTCGAACCTGTCCTGGCTCGGCTCGGTGGACTATGAATTGTCTGAGGGGACCCTGGTGTTCGCCAAGGCGGCCAAGGGCTTCCGCTCGGGCGGCCAGCAGCTGCGCGGCACGAACGTGCAGGCCAGCTTCAACCCGTTCAACCCGGAAACGGTGATCTCGTACGAGGTCGGGGTCAAATCGACGTTCATGGACCGTCGCGCCCGGATCAACGCCGGACTGTGGAACACCGACTACAACGGCATCCAGCGGTCGCGGATCATCGTGACGCCGAGCGGCAACGCCACGATCATCCAGAACGCCGCCAAGGCGCGCCTCTACGGGGCGGAGGTCGAGGGCACCCTGGTGCCGGTGGACAACCTGCAACTGAACGCCACCCTGGCCTATGTGAAGGGCAAGTACCTGGAGTACACCGACGGTAACATCGACCGGACCAACCAGCCGTTCACCGGCACCACCGGCGTGCCGAAGTGGACCTATTCGGTGGGGGCCCGATATGTGGTTCCGATGGAGGTTGGGGACCTGTCGTTCCAGGCCAACTGGCGTTGGCAGGACAAGATGGTGAGCTTCATCCAGCCGTTGACGCCGAGCACGACGTTACCCTGCTGCAACGTCATTGCTGACCCGTCCCTGTCGCAGTACGCGCACGCCTATGGCGAACTCAACGGCCGAATCACCCTTTCGTTCGACGACTTGGACACCAAGATCTCGGTGTTCGGCAGCAACCTGACGAACAAGCAGATCCTGCTGCCGGCGCAGGACCTGAACGGCAACGGCTACCGCGAGACCATCCCGCAGCTGCCGCGGACCTACGGGATCCAGATCTCCAAGCGCTTCGGCGGCTGATCTCCCGACAGACCTGAATGACGCCCGCCGCACCTGCGGCGGGCGTTTTTCATGGGCGCTCTCAAAGTACAGAGCCTGATTCACGGTTCGATCCGAACCGACCAGGCTCTCAGGCCAGGGGGCCGTTGTCCGCCAGCTTGCGGTGGTCCCAGCTGAACGACTTGTCGGGATGGACGACCACCACCACGCGCTTGCGGCACATCTTCTCGACATGGGCGTCGAAGGCGTCAGGGGCGATGTGGGGGGCGTTGCGGCGCACGATTACCGCCATCAAGTCCTCCTTGCGCGGGGAGGCGTCGACGATCTCGGCGCGGCCGGTGATCGAGACGCCGCGCAGTTCCGCATAGGCCTCGCCGGCCTCGCTCAGGACCGCGATGCGGGGATCTCGGCGCAGGTTCACGATCTTCTGCGAGGTCCCATAGGTCTCGAAGAGGATATTGCCGTCGTGGAGGGCGAACCAGAGGGTGGTCAGGTGCGGCGCGCCGTCCTTGCCCAGGGTGGCGACGTTCAGGCTCTTCACCTCGGCGAAGAACCGTTCGATCTCCGCCTCGGTCATCCGGACCTTGTCGCGCTGCTTGGCCATCTGTGTCTCCGCTGTTGGGGTGTCTGTTATCGCGCCGGATTGGGCGCCGCGTCATGCACGGCGTCGATTTCCCTGACCACTTCCCGCGAGAGGGAAAGTTCGACGCCCTTGAGGTTGCGCGCCAGCTGATCGACCGTCCGCGCCGCCACCAGGACCGAGGTCATGAACGGCCGCTGGCGCACGAAGGCCAGCGCCATGTCGGCCGGATCGAGGCCGTGGCGCCTGGCGATGTCCACATAGGCCTGCGCCGCCGCCTGCATGCGGGTGTTCTTGAGGCGCTGGGCGAAGCCGGCGTTGTCGGCGGCGCGGCTGTCCGGCGGCGGGCTGTCGGCGCCGAGGTATTTCCCCGTCAGGATACCGCCGGCCAGCGGGGAGAAGGCCATCAGCCCCACCTGCTCGCGCATGGCGACCTCGGCCAGCTCCAGCTCGAAGGAGCGGTCGACGAGGCTGTAGCCGTTCTGGATGGTGGCGATGCGGGGCAGGCCGCCCTGTTCGCTGAGCGCCAGGCAGCGCATAACGCCCCAGGGGGTCTCGTTGGCCACGCCGATGTGGCGGACCTTGCCGGCGGCGACCACCTCGCCCAGGGCGCCCAGGGTATCTTCCAGCAGTACGATCTCCGGGGCGTCAGGGATGTAGGAATAGCGCTGGCGCCGGGAGGTGGTGATCGGCCGGTCGGGCCAGTGCAGCTGGTAGTGGTCGATGTAGTCCACACCCAGCCGCTTCAGGCTGGTCTCCACGGCGGCCAGGATGTTGGCGCGGTCGAGCCGGCGGTCGGCGCCGCGGATGTGGCTCATGTCGCCCACCGCATTGCCGGGGCCGGTGATCTTGGTGGCGACCACGACCCTGTCGCGCACACCGCGCGCCTTGATCCAGCGGCCGAGGATCTGCTCGGAACGGCCGTGGGTCTCGGCCAGCACGGGCGAGGGATAGTTCTCGGCGGTGTCGAAGAAGTTGATCCCCCGCTCGAAGGCCAGGTCCAGCTGGGCGAAGGCTTCCGCCTCGTCGGTCTGGGAGCCGAAGGTCATCACCCCCAGAGCGGCGGCGCTGACCTTCAGGTCGCTCCGGCCCAACGGCCTCATCTCCATGCCCGCCTCCCTGACTTCGATGCCTGAAATACGCTATAGCGCCGGCCGACGCCTTTGGAACACCAGGGAGAGGTTGTTGGCGGGCATGGCGATCCGCTCGGCGAGCATCAGGCCATGGGCGGCGGCGAGCGCCGTGACCTCGGCGAGGTCGCGCAGGCCCCAGGCCGGGTCACGCGCCCTGAGGCTGGCGTCGAAGGCGAGGTTGCTGGGCGCGGTGGGGATGTCCGCCTCCACATAGGGGCCGTAAAGGAACAGGCGCCCGTCCGGCGCCAGCAGGCGCTCGGCGCCCGCCATCAGCCCCTCGGTGGCCGACCATGGGCTGATGTGGACCATGTTGACGCAGACGATCGCGTCGGCGGGCTCCGATGGCCAGGAGGCGGGATCGGCGGCGTCGAGCCTTCGCGGCGGCTCAAGGCTCGGCAGGTCGGCGGCTTCACGCCACGCGGCGATACTGGCCAGGGCCTCCGGGCTGAGGTCGGTGGGCCGCCAGGACACCTGGGGCAGGGCGCGGGCCATGAACACAGCATGCTCGCCGGCCCCGCTGGCGACCTCCAGGACCCGGGCTCCGGCGGGCAGGCGAGGGGCCAGCACGTCCAGGATCGGCTGGCGGTTGCGCGCCGTGGCCGGTGAGGTGAGCGCGCCCGCCGGGACCGGCGTCATGGCGTCTCGGCCAGGGCCTGGGCCTGGCGGAGTACGCGGAGCGCGTTGCCGCCCCATACCTTGGCGATGTCGTCGCGGCTGTAGCCCGCCTTCAGCAGCGCGGCGGTGACCTTCGGAAAGGCGGCCACGTCGTCCAGGCCATCCACTCCGCCGCCGCCGTCGAAGTCGCCGCTGACGCCAACGTGGTCAATCCCGGCCACCTGGATGGCGTGCAGCAGGTGGCGCATGAAGTCGTCGAAGTTGGCGCGCGGGACCGGCCATTTGCGGTCGATCTCGGCGGCTGCCGCCGCCAGGGTCGTGGCGTCGGCCTGGGTGCGGGGCCGTCCGCGGGGAAGAGCCGCCAGTGCGGCCTCGCGATCCGCGTTCCGGGGCGGCGGGGCGATCATGTAGGGCGAGAAGGCGTTGACCTGGATCACGCCGCCCCTGGCGGCCAGCGCGCGCAGGCGGGCGTCGTCCAGGTTGCGTGGATGGTCGAAGATCGCGCGGACGCCCGTGTGGGAGAGGATGATCGGCGCCCTGGACAGCGCCAGCATGTCGTCGAAGGCGGCGTCGGAGGCGTGGCTGGCGTCGATCACGATCCCCAGGCGGTTGGCCTCGGCCACAAAGTGCTTCCCCAGCGGCGACAGCCCGCCCCACTCGGGGCCCTTGGGATCGGTGGCGCTGTCGCCCAGGTCGTTGTTGGCGAAGTGGACCGGACCCATCATCCGCACGCCATAGGCGTGGAAGGTCCGCAGGAGGGAGAGATCCTTCCCGAAGGGGTAGCCGTTCTCCATGCTGAGGAACACGAACCGCTTGCCGCGCCGCGCGATGTCCAGGGCCTGGTCGGCGGTGAGCGCGAGCTCGAACAGGCGCGGGCTGGCCGCGACCATCTCACGGATCTCCAGGCCACGGACCAGGGCCGCGTCGCGGGCCCGCAGGTCGCCTTCCGCGTCGCGCGCGCCCTGCGGCGTGAAGATGGTGAAGAAGCCTCCGTCGACGCCGCCGGCCACCATGCGGGGATAGTCGACCTGGGAGCCGTCCCGGGCGACCTCGTGCCGCTCAAGGATGCTCCACCCCTGGCGGGAAAGCAGCGCCGGGGTGTCGTAGTGGGTGTCCAGGACGATCAGCTTCTCGTGCAGCGCCCGTTCGGCCCGCGTCTGGGCGGCGGCCGGACAGGCCACGCCGGCGGCTGCGAGGGAGGCGATGAACCAGATGCGAAACGACAAGGAGGAACCTCCGGCCGGTGGCGGGCTCCCTGTCTAGCGGTTCGGCGCACCCGGCGCGATGCTTCAGGCGCGCTTGTTCAGCGTGATCGCCGTGGCCGGGGCCTTGGCGCCCTGGGCGTCGGGACCGTATCCGGCGGCCCGTTCGCGCTGGGCGGCCACCTCCTCGGCGATGGCGCGGACCAGCCCCTCGCTGACCAGCTTGGCGGCCTCGATGGCGCGGCCCTGGCGGGCGAGGACGGCGTCGAAGGCCTCGGTGGCGCGCACGAGCCGGGTGCGCTGGGCCATCGGGGCGCTGTTGACCAGGCCGGGGTCGGCGCGGACCCGGGCGGTCTCGTGCCGGTAGATGTTGGCCAGCCTGGAGGTTTCCTCGAGCTGGTGGACGGCCGCCTGCGGCCGATGCTGCTCGAAGGCCTGGGCGGTGGCCGCCACCAGCTCGGTCAGGCGCTCCGTGAGGATGATCATCGGGTCGACGCGGTCGGCGCCATCGTGGGCGGAAAGGGCCATCAGCGGAGTCCTGGGAGTTTAAGCATTTCCGTCGTCACCGCGTCGGTAACGCCGATCCCGCCCGATCTGACCATTTGCTTGGCCAGGGCCTCGGTCATGACGGAGCGGAACATGGTCTCGCCTGGCCCGCCGCCGAAGGGGGCGGAAGTCTCCACGCCCTGGAACATCTGCTGCAGCATGATGGACAGGAACTGGGTCTCGAATTTCTCCGCCGTCTCGCGGATCCGGCCGCGCTTCGCCAGTTCGGCCCCGGTGGCGGGGGCCGCCGGCTGGAGCAGGGCGGGCGGGACGATGGCGGCGGTGATGTCGGCCATGGCTACATGACCTCGATGTCGGCCTGCAGGGCGCCGGCGGCCTTGATGGTCTGCAGGATGGAGATCATGTCGCGCGGGGTGACGCCCAGGGCGTTGAGACCCTGGACCAGACTGGACAGGGAGGCGCCGGAGCTGAGGGTGACGAACTGGCGGCCCTTCTCCTCATCCACCGATACGTCGCTCTGCGGGACCACGGCGGTCTGGCCGGAACGGGAGAACGGCTGCGGCTGGCTGACCGCGGGGGACTCGCGGACGGTGATGGTCAGGTTGCCCTGCTGGATGGCCACCGTGGAGAGACGGACGTTCTCACCCATGACGATGACGCCGGCCACCTCGTCGATGACCACCTTGGCCGGAGCGTCGGGGTCGACGCTGAGGTTCTCCACCTGGGCCAGCATGGACATCAGGTCCTGGTCGCCTGCGGGGCGCAGGGCGACGATGGTGGGGTTCTCGGCCACCGCCGATCCGGGGAAGCGGCCGTTGACCGCCTCGGCGATGCGGCGCGCGGTGGTGAAGTCGGGATTGCGCAGCGTCAGCCGCATCTGCTGCATGCTGGAGAAGTCGAAGGCGACTTCCTTTTCGACCACGGCCCCGCCGGCGATCCGGCCGGCGGTGGGAACGCCCTTGGAGACGCTGCTGCCCGAGGCCCCCGAGGCGCTGACCGAGCCGGTCTGCACCGTGCCCTGGGCCACCGCATAGGCCTGGCCGTCGGCGCCCATCAGCGGGGTGACTAGCAGGGTCCCGCCCAGCAGGGACTTGGCGTCGCCCATGGCCGAGACCGAGGCGTCGATCTTGGAGCCGGCGGCGGCGAAGGCGGGCAGCCGGGCGGTGACCATCACCGCGGCGACGTTCTTGGTGTTGAGCGTGGCGTCGCGGGTGTTGACCCCCAGGCGCTCCAGCATGGCCTCAAGGCTCTGCTTGGTGAAGGGGGCGTTGCGCAGGGCGTCGCCGGTGCCGTTCAGGCCGACCACGATGCCGTAGCCCACCAGCATGTTCTCGCGCACACCCTCGAACTCGACGATGTCCTTGATCCGCGACTTGGCGTGGACCGGGCCGGCGGCCAGGGCGAATGCCGCGAGGAAGGCGAGGAGGCGGGCGAAGATCGAGCGCATGATGCCCGCGCCCTGCGAGGAGCATGCCAAATCCGGCTCCGAAAAATGATTAATTAAATCAATGATAGCGACGACGGAGCGGAGGCGCTAGGATCGCGCGTCGGCAAAAATTGCCCGGCATTAACCATGCCTCAAGCATGAAGGCCGACAGTCGTTCGTAGAGTTTGCTAGCGGGAGTATCGATGAAGGTCACCGGCGCCGGAGGGGTGGGGCAAGGACAGGGCCCGCGCCCCACGCGACCGGCCGGCGGCGAGGGCTTTCGCCTTCCCGCGGCCTCCGCGGCCGCCGGTCCGAGCCAGGTCTCGGGAGTCGGCGCCACTCAGGCGACCATGGGCGTGCAGTCGCTCATCGCCCTGCAGGAAGTGGGCGGGCCCCTGGAGCGTCGCAGGCGCGCCGTCGGCCGCGCCGGCCGCATCCTCGATGTGCTGGACGAGGTGAAGGTGGCGCTGCTGGACGGCGACCTGAACGCCGGCGACCTCGACCGGCTCCGCCGGGTGGTGCGTGAGGAGCGCCAGGCCACCGAGGACCCCAAGCTCGAAGCTCTGCTGAATGAGATCGAGACACGCGCCGCCGTGGAGATGGCTAAGCTGGAAACGTCCGGCCGAACCAGCTGACTCCAGCCTGGATTGAAACCGCGGTTCGTTTTGCTATAAGCCGCCGCGCCTGTCTCGGCATGTCCAGGGGGTTCGAGAATTTCCATGGGTGCAGCCACAGTGGCTGAGGCTTCTGAATATCGTCCTTCTGAGGACGAAGAGTTCATGAGTGATCGCCAGCTTGAGTATTTTCGCCAGAAACTGCTCGGGTGGAAAGAGGACATCCTTCGCGAATCTCGCGAGACGCTCTCGCATCTCCAAAGCGAGACGGAGAACCATGCCGATGTGGCCGATCGCGCCTCGTCGGAGACTGACCGGGCGCTTGAGCTGCGCACCCGGGACCGTCAGCGGAAGCTGATCTCCAAGATCGACGAGGCCCTGCGTCGGATTGAGGACCGCTCCTACGGCTACTGCGAGGAGACCGGAGAACCGATCGGTGTGGCCAGGCTGGAGGCGCGCCCGATCGCCACGCTGAGCCTGGAGGCCCAGGAGCGGCACGAGCGACGCGAGCGGGTCCACCGCGACGACTGATCCCCGCCGCGAAGGCGGGCTGGCAGGCGGGGCGCCGCCACGTTACATCAACCGCATGACCGACCGTCTTGTCATCGCCGCCATCCAGGCCAATCCTACCGTGGGCGCCGTCGAGGCCAACGAGGCCCTGGCGCGCCAGCGGCTGGCTGAGGCCAAGGCGGCCGGCGCAGATATCGCGGTGTTCCCCGAGCTGTTCCTCGCCGGCTATCCCACGGAGGACCTGACGCTGAAGCCGGCGCTCTGGCGGGTCTGCAAGGAGGCGGTGGAGCGGCTGGCGGACGAGACCAAGGGGGGCTGCGCGGCGCTGGTGGGGCTGATCTGGCCGCCGGAGACGCCGGGCGAGCGACCATACAACGCCCTGGCCTATCTGGCGGAGGGCGAGCTCAAGGGTCTCGCCTTCAAGCGCGAGCTGCCCAACTACGGCGTCTTCGACGAGAAGCGGGTGTTCCAGCCGGGCCTCAGCGCCGAGGTGTTCGAACTGAAGGGCGTGAAGTTCGGGGCGCCGATCTGCGAGGACATCTGGGAGTCCAGGGTGTGCGCGGACCTGAAGGCGCGTGGCGCGGAGATTCTGCTGTCGCCCAACGGCTCGCCCTATCGCCGCACGGCTGACGACGAGCGGATGCGGGTGAGCCGCGCGCGCGTGGCTGAGACCGGCTTGCCGCTCGTCTATGTGAACGAGGTGTGCGGCCAGGACGAACTGGTGTTCGACGGCGGCTCCTTCGCCCTGCAGGCCAGCGGCGAGGTGTGCATGCGCCTGCCGATGTTCGAGGAGGCGCTGGGCGTCACCGCCTGGGAGAAGGGCGAGGCGGGCTGGACCTGCGTCGAGGCGCCGATGCTCGAGTGGTGTTCGGGCGCCGAGGAGATCTACCGGGCCATGGTGCTGGGCCTGCGGGACTATGTGAGGAAATCGGGCTTTCCCGGCGTGCTGCTTGGACTTTCCGGCGGCGTGGACTCCGCCATCGTGGCGGTGGTGGCGGCCGATGCGCTTGGGGCTGAGAATGTCCGCTGCTTCATGCTGCCGTCGAAATACACCAGCAACCACAGCCTGGAGGACGCTCAGGGCCTGGCCAGGGCGACCGGCATCCGGCTTGACGAGATCGCCATCGGGCCGGCGGTGGAGGCCTTCGCCCAGATGCTGACACCCTTCTACGAGGGCAGGCCGGCGGACCTCACGGAAGAGAACATCCAGGCGCGCGCACGGGGCGTCTCACTGATGGCGCTGTCCAACAAGCTCGGCCTGATGCTGCTGACCACCGGCAACAAGAGCGAGATGGCGGTGGGCTACGCCACCCTCTACGGCGACATGTGCGGCGGCTACAATGTGCTCAAGGATCTCTACAAGACCGACGTCTACAAGGTCTGCGAGTGGCGCAACGCCAACGACCCCTACGGGACCGGCAAGGATCCGATCCCGCGGCGCATCCTCACCAAGGCGCCTTCGGCGGAGCTGCGGCCCGACCAGAAGGACCAGGACAGCCTGCCGCCCTACGACGTGCTCGACGCCATCCTGCATGGGCTGGTGGAGGAGGAGGCGAGCCTCGACGACATCGTCGGGCGCGGCTTCGACGCGGCCACGGTGGAGCGGGTGCAGCGGCTGCTCTACGCTTCGGAATACAAGCGCCGCCAGGCGCCGCCCGGGGTGAAGATCGGCCTCAAGGCGTTCGGGCGCGACCGCCGCTATCCGATCGTCAACGGGTTTCGGGACGAGGTGACGAAAGGCTAGAGCTCGCTATCAGGCTCTAGGTCAGGTCCGCCACCGCGTCACCGCCCGTCGAGGCAAGACGGGAGAGCTCGGCCTGCAGGGCCGGGACGATTTCGGCGACCTCGGCATGCGAACTCCAGGTGTGCATGAAGGCCTCGGGCGTCAGCTTCTCGTCCACGGTGTGCTGGAAGAGGGCGAACAGGGTCTTCCAGAAGCCGCGCGGATTGTAGAAGGCCACCGGCTTGGCATGCAGGTCGAGGCGCCGCCATGACAAGAGCTCGACCACCTCCTCCAGGGTGCCGATGCCGCCCGGCAGGATCACAAAGGCGTCGGACTGCTCGAACATCATCTGCTTGCGCTGGTGCATGGAGGTGACCACCACATGCTCGACGGTCTCCAGCGCGCGCTCCTTGCCCACCAGGAAGTCCGGGATGACGCCCAGCACCTGGCCGCCGGCCGCGTGCGTGGCCCTGGCGCAGGCGCCCATCAGCCCGACCCCGCCGCCGCCGTAGACCAGGCGCAGGTCCGCTTCCGCCAGGGCCCGGCCGAGATCGGCGGCGGCGCGCAGATAGGCGGGGTCGGCCTCATCGGACGAGCCGCTGAACACGCAGACGGATTTCAGGCGATCGTTCACGCGCGCCTCATCGAAAGTTGCAGGAAGCAGAGCCTGATTCACCTTTAAGAACGCCTATCTAAACCGAACAGCCCCGCTGCGCTTGAGACGCGCGCCGCAAAGGCCCAATTAGCTGGGCCTGGGACAAAGGAGATTCAAGCCAGCCGTGTTTTGGGCCAGACCGCCAGTCGCCGCGCTATTGATCGCAGCCATCCTGTCCGGCTGCGGCGCGCCCGCGCCCCCGGCCTCGGACGCCGCCGCCGGGCCGCCAGCGGATTCAGCCTACACCCAGTCCCCCAGGGTCACGGGCGCGCAGTTCGCGGCAGCCTCGGTCACCTTGAGCGGCCAGGCGTCGCCCGGGGCAAGGGTGAGGCTGGGCCCGCCGGAGGGTGAGGCGCGGTACGCCCAGGCCGATGGCGAGGGGAAATGGGCCTTGGCCTTGCCCGTAATGGCCGAGCCCCGGATTTTCGGCCTGTCGGCGACGGCCGAGGGTCGCCAGCTGCAATCCGAGGGCTATCTCATCCTGACGCCGTCGGGGAAGGCGGCGGTGCTGCGCGCAGGCGCGGGCGCCTTGCGGCTTGATCCGCAGCCGGCGGCGTCGATCGGCGCATTCGACTTCGACCAGCAGGGCGGCGCCGTGGTCTCCGGCCGGGCGCCGGCGGGCGCCACGGTGATGCTTCGCCTGGACGGGTTCCAGGTCGCCGAGGGAAGGGCGGACGCCGGCGGAAGGTTCAGCATTTCCCTGACGTCGCCGATCACGGCGGGCCCGCACCGCTTGGAGATGCTGGGCGATGGCTTCTCGGCCCGGGTGTCGGTGGACGCCAGCCGCGCCGCCGCGCTGGAGGGCGGGCCGTTCCGCAGCGTGGCCATGGCGGGCGGTGTCCGCGCCGACTGGCAGACGCCTGGGGGCGGGGTGCAATCCACCCTGATCCTGGGCTGACGAGGCGACCTTGAGCTATTCTCAGGCTGGTCAGCGCGGCCGCATCCCCACCGGGCCTGTCTCGCCCGCCGGCGCGACGTTCGACTGGTGGACCTCGATGACCGACCTGGCGGGCCTGGTCGCTCGATCCGAGGCGCCCCAGCTGCGCCTGCGGGTGGTCGCGGCCCTGGTGCTGGTGGTGGTGGGCAAGGTCGCCGGGGTCTGGTCGCCGGTGATGCTGGGCGACGCCATCAACACGCTCACGCCTGCGACCGGCGAGGGTGCGGCGGTGGGCGCGGGCTTCCTGGCCTTCGCTCTGGGTTTCGCGGCCCTGCGGTTGACCTCCACCTGCGCGCCCTATGCACGGGAGGCGGTGTTCACGGCGGTTTCGCAGGCGACCATGGCCCGGGCGGCCCGGGAGACCTTCAGCCACACGCTCTCGCTGTCTCTGGACTTCCACCAGGGCAAGCAGAGCGGAGCGCTGTCGCGGACCATCGAGCGGGGCTCGCGCTCCGCGGACTTCCTGATCCGCAGCGTGGTGTTCAACGTCGGGCCGACGCTGCTGGAGCTGGTGCTGGCCATGGTGGTGATGGTCATGCGGCTGAACTGGCTGTTCGCCGCCACGGCCCTGGTGACGGTGATGATCTACGCCGCGCTCACCTTCCGTATCACCGACTGGCGGCTCAGCCACCGGCGCGAGCTCAACGAGGCCGACAGCCGGGTGAGCGGCCTGGCCGTGGACGCCATGCTGAACTACGAGACCATCAAGACCTTCGGCTATGAGGCCCGGACCACGGGCGCCTACGCCAGGGCCATGGGGGCGTTCGTGGACGCTTCGGTGCGAGCGACCACCTCGCTGTCGCTGCTCAACGCGGTGCAAGGGGTGGTTCTCTCCATCGGCCTCGGCCTTATGGCGGTGATCGCGGGCTATGGCGTGGTCCGCGGCGAGATGCGGATCGGCGACGTGACGGTGGCGATCCTGCTGCTCACCAGCATCTATGCGCCGCTGAGCATGCTGGGCTTCAACTACCGTGAGATCCGCCAGGCCTTCATCGACATGGAACAGATGGTGGCGCTCAAGGCCATCGAGCCCAATATCCGCGACGCGCCGGACGCCCGCGACCTGCCGCCGGCGGGCGGGCCGGGCGCGGCGCTGGCGTTCGAAGAGGTGAGCTTCCGCCACGACGCCCGCTCCCAGGGGCTGGCCGGTGTCAGCTTCGAGGCGCCGCCGGGCGCCACCGTAGCCCTGGTGGGGCCATCGGGGGCGGGCAAGACCACGGCGGTGCGACTGGCCCTGCGGCTGATCGATCCGCAGGGCGGGCGGGTGACCATCGACGGCGTCGACATGCGCGACCTGAAGCAGTCGGCCCTGCGTTCGGCCATCGCCCTGGTGCCGCAGGACGTGGCCCTGTTCAACGACACCCTGCAGGCCAACATCGCCTTCGCCCGGCCGGACGCGAGCGTCGAGACGGTGCGGGGGGCGGTGGAGGCGGCCGAGTTGGGCCCGTTCATCGACAGCCTGCCCCAGGGCATGGCGACGCTGGTGGGCGAGCGCGGGCTGAAGCTGTCGGGCGGCGAGCGCCAGCGGGTGGGGATCGCGCGGGCCCTGCTGGCCAATCCGCGGCTGCTGATCCTGGACGAGGCCACCAGCGCCCTGGACGGCCCCACCGAGGCGATGATCCAGCAGACCCTGCGCAAGATCCGCGCCGGCCGCACCACCCTGGTGGTGGCCCACCGCCTCTCCACCATCGCCGACGCCGACCAGATCCTGGTGCTGCGGCGCGGGAAGATCGTCGAGCGGGGGACCCACGACGACCTGCTGGCCAGGGGCGGGGAGTACGCCGCGCTGTGGAGGCGCCAGCGGCGGGACAGCGAGTAGGCCTACTCCGCCGCCTTCGGCAGGTCGTCGCCGCCGAGGACGACGGGGGCCTGCCGCTGGGCCGGGCGTCTGCGGCCGAAGCGGCGGGCGAAGCGTTCGCCGTAAACCTTGGGGGCGGCGAGCAAGACTGGCGTGAGAACCAGGGTCAGCAGGGTGGCGAAGCTGAGGCCCCAGACGACGGCGGCGGACAGCTGCACCCACCACTCGGAGCCGGGGGCCTTGTACTCGAACAGGCCGTGGCGGAAGTTGGGGTGCAGCTGGAACATCAGCGGCAGCAGGCCCACCACGGTCACCAGGGTGGTGAGCATCACCGGCCGGAACCGCTGGGTGGCGGCGCGGATGGCGGCGTCGTCGGCTTCGTAGCCCGCGCGGCGCAGCTGGTAGAAGGTGTCCACCAGGACGATGTTGTGGCCCACCACCACCCCGGCCAGGGCCACGACGCCGGTGCCCATGAAGATTACCGAGATGTAGTCGAAGGTGTGGGCGAAGTTCACCAATATGCCCAGCAGCACCCCGACCGTGGACAGCGCGACCGCCGATAGGGTGACCACGACCCCGTAGAAGCTGTTGAACTGCCAAAGCAGGATCAGGCTCATCAGGAACAGCGAGGTGGCCATGGCGACCATGAAGAAGCTGGCCGCCTCCTGGCCCTCCTCGTCGGCGCCGGTGAACTTCCAGCGCACGGAGGGATCTATGGGCGCCTTCTCCAGCCAGGGCCGCAGCTCGGCGATCTTCTGGTTGGCGGCGACGCCGTCGATGGCGTTGGCCTGCACCAGGACCATACGCTGGCCGTCGCGGCGCTGGATGGTGGTGACCTGCTGGGCCGGCGCGCGCTTGATCAGGTAGGAGGCCGGGACCGGGCCCTGGGCGGTGGTGATCTTCAGCTGGTCGAAGGCCGACAGCGTGCGGGCGTCCGCGGGGAACCGCACGCGGATGTCCAGCTCCTTCTCGGCGTCGTCGGGCCGGAAGCGGCCCATCAGCACGCCGCCGGTGACAAACTGGATGGTCTGGCCCACCGACAGGACGTCGACGCCGTAGCGCCCGGCGGCCTCGCGGTCGACGGCCAGGTTCCACTCGATGCCGGGGGAGGTGCGGTTGTCCTCCTGCTCGTAGAGCTGCGGGTCCTGGGCGAGCTTGCCCTTCACGAGGTTGGCGGCCTGGGCCAGCGCCACGGGATCGGGGCCGCGCAGCTCGACCTGGACGTCCTTGCCGGTGGGCGGGCCGCCCTGCGGCTTGCGCACCTCGATCTGCAGGCCGGGGATGTCGGCCACCCGCTGGCGGATCACGTCGGCGATGTCCTCGCCCCGCAGGCCCAGATCCTGGCGTTCCTCGTAGGCGACGAAATCTATGCGGATGCGCCCGACGGTGTCGTTCGGCGCGGCGTTTGGCCCGCCGTTGGCGTTGAAGGCGCCGGCGCGGGCGTACATGGACTCGACGCCCTTGATCCCCACGAGGCGCTGCTCGACCTGGCGCACCAGGCCGTCCTGGGCCTCCGGCGAGAGGTTGCCGCGCGCCTTGACGTAGACGGAAACGGATTCAGGGTCCGCCTCGACGAAGAACTCAGTCCGGTGCTTGGCGACGAGGAACCAGGCCACGATGGCGACGACCAGCAGGAAGCCGGCCCCGATGGTGCGAGTGGGATGATGGCCCAGGCGGCTGATGGTGCGGGCGTAGGCGCCCATGAAGCCGGTCATTTCGCGCGGGTCGCCGTGCTCGGACTTGTGGATCTCGGCCAGGTGCGCCTCGTCGATCGCCGCCTTGCGCCCGAAGATCGATCCCAGGGCAGGGGTGAAGAGCAGGGCCACGAAGATCGAGGCCCCCAGCACGAAGAACAGGGTGAGCGGCAGGAAGCTCATGAACTTGCCGGGGATCGAGTTCCAGAACATGAACGGCAGGAAGGCGCACAGCGTCGTCAGCGTGCCGTTGACTACCGGCCAGAACATCCGCTTGCCGGCGGCGGCGAAGGCCTCCTCCTTGGTCAGGCCCTCGGCCATCTTGCGGTCGGCGTATTCGACCACGACGATGCCGCCGTCGACCAGGATGCCCACCGCCAGCACCAGGCCGAACATCACCATCTGGTTGAGGGTGATGCCGTTGGCGTTGAGCATCAGGAAGGCCAGCATGAAGCAGGTGGGGATGGCCACGCCCACCATCAGGCCCTGGCGGATGCCAAGGCTGGCCACGATGATCAGGGTGACCAGCAGGCTGGCGGTCAGCAGGCCGGATTCCAGCACCACCAGGGTGCGGCCGATGAACTCGGAGCTGTCGAAGGTGTAGCCCACCTGGACGGTCGGCGGCCACCGCTTCTGCTCCTCGGCGACGACCTTGCGGATGGTCTCGACGGTGTCGAGGATGTTGGCGCCGCTGCGTTTGGAGATCTCAAGCGACACGGCCGGCTGGCCGTTGAAGCGGTTGATGAAATTTGGCTCCTTGAAGGTGCGCCGGACGTCGCCGATGTCGCCCATGGTGATCAGGCGGTCGCCGTTCTTCTTGATCGGCAGGGCGAGGATGTCGGCGGGGCTCTCGACCACGCCGGGGACCTTGACCGCGAACTGGCCGGGGCCGGAGCGCAGGAAGCCCGCCGGCACCAGCTGGTTGTTGCGCCCGATCACCTGGGCGATCTCGGCGGTGGTGACGTTGTAGGATTCCATCCGCACCGGATCGACGGTGACCTCGAGCACCTCCTCGCCGTCGCCGGTGACCTCGACCTCCAACACGCCGGGCGAGCTCTCCAGCCGGTCCTTCAGCGCCTGGGCGATGCGGTTCAGCTCGCGCTTGGGGGCCGGTCCGGACAGCACGACGCCCAGCACCGGGTCGCCGGAGGCGTTGACCTCCTGGATCACGGCCTCCTCGGCGTCGGGCGGGAACCGGCTGCGCGCCAGGTCGAGCTTGGCGCGGACGTCCTCCAGGGCCTTGTCCTTGCTGAAGTCGGGCTCGAACTCTAGGGAGACGACGGCGGCGCCCTGGCGGGCCACGCTGTTCATCGACTTGATGCCCTCGATGCTCTGGAGCTCGACCTCCATGGGCTTGACCAGCAGGCGCTCGGCGTCCTCCGGGCTCACGCCGGGGTAGGGCACGACCACGGTGATGTAGGGGAAGTCGATGTCGGGATTGGCCTCCCGGGGCATGGCCATGTAGGCGAAGAAGCCGAAGATCGCAGCGATCAGGGTGACGCCCAGGACCACCTTGCGGCGTTTGATGGCCCCGTCGATGAGCGGTCCGATCATCCCCTTTTCTCCCCGTGACCGCCGGCGCCTAAGGCGCGGCGGCCACCCGAACCTTCGCGCCGTCGGCCACATAGGACTGACCCACGACGATCACGCGGACGGGACCC
>CANJKG010000034.1 GCA_947474775.1 Caulobacteraceae bacterium
CGGTGAGGGGGCCCTTGGCCAGCGGCTGCATCAGGTCGCCGACCTCGACGTCCTCCCAGTAGCGCGGCTCGGCGCCGCGGGTCTTCTCGGCGGCGTAGATCTCGTCGATCTTGGCGATGTCCTCGTCGGTGTAGACCCACGGCTTCACGTCGTCGTGCTTGCCGCCCTTCTTGGAAGCCGACCGCTCGGCGACGATCAGCAGGCTGTCGCGCGTGGCGACCGGCGAGCCGGTGTCATCCACGTCCAGGCGGCGCCGATCGACGTGCACGGTCCTGCCAGCGAACTTGCTGTTTTCCACCACATGCACGCCGTTGGTGGTGATCTCGTAGTAGATCTTGTCGCCCGGACGCACCGGACGGTACCAGTTGTAGGTGAAGCCCGAGACGTACTCGCCGCAGCCGCGGAACAGCTGGCGGAACAGCTTCTTCTGCTCGGCGTCGAAGGGCGGCGTCTCGCAGATGCCGGTGATGGACATATAGGTGGGCGGGGCGATCTGGCCGCGCCAGCGGGTGGTCTCGCCATAGCCCCGGTTGTGGTAGAGCGGGTTGTCGTCGCCGTAGGAGAAGGCGAAGTGGGCGATGCCGGCCGGCGACGGGGCCTCGTCGTGCAGCCGCAGGTGGGCCGGCTGGGGGATTCCGATCTGGGCGCGGGCCCGGTCGATTTCGGCCTCGGTGATCTTGCCGAAATTGGGATCCTGCTGGGCGGCTTTGGCGGTGCTCATGGCCTCAAGTTCCTGTCACGCATCTGGTCTGGCGCGGACTATCGCTACCGGAAAACCGCCGACCGGTAGATGGGGATTGCGCGCGCTATTGAGGAACGGACTGCATCAATCTCCGCCGTCCTCGCGACGGGCGAGCGGTGGCGTGTCCATGAACGGCCGCCAGGGCCGCGCGGGCGCCGGCGCCTCGGCGTGATCCTTGGGAAGCGGCCAGGCCTCGGGCGGACGCTCCGCCGCCGGCCGGAGCGCCGCAGGCCAGCTTCCCCCCGGGCAGTAGATGCACATGGCCTAAGTCTAGGGCCGCGAGGACCTGACGGGAAGCGCCGAGACCTGTCAGCCCGGCAGGCCCTCCGGCACGCCGTCCTTGACCGGCGGCGGCGCGCAGCGGCCGGCGCGGGCCTGGACGACATAGAGGAGGGCGCGGTCGCGGGCGAAGGCGTTGTGCTCGGCCATGGGATTGGTGGGCTGGCCGGTGGTTATGCTCAGCGCCTCGCCGTCCGGGCTAGGCTGGCTCAGGCTCTGCTGGTTCCAGCGCGACAGGATGGCGCCGCAGGCGGCCACCGCCGCGTCGGCCACCGCGTCGGCTTCATCAGGGGACGGCGCCAGGCTGTAGGCCCAACGCCGGACGCACTCGTCCATCGGCTGGGCGGCGTCGGCCGTGGCGCTGACCGGCGCCTTGGCTTTGAAGTCGGCGCAGATCTTGGAATTGGCGCGGTCCCCGCTCTCGCAGGCGGTGAGGGCGAGGGCCGCGAGGCAGGCGGCGGCCATGGCGGATTGGCGTTGCATGGGCGTCCTCAACGATCGCAGACCTGGACCGGGCGGTGCGCGAGGCGGCCGCGCTCGTCATAGAAGCTGCGGACCTCGTCGCGGCAGCCGGAGGTGTAGCGGACCGGCGTTGTCGCGGGGCCCGCGGCGACGGGGTTGCCATACTGGTCGTAATAGACGTAGCGCGCTGGCCGCGGTGCGGGGGCGCCCTGCTGAGCGCGGGCCGGGGCGCGATAGGCGACGGCGCGCGGGCGGTCGCAGCCGCTGCGGCCGATCTCCCGGCCTACCAGAGCCCCGCCGACGCCGCCCAGGATCGGGCCGGCGCCGCCATGGGTGACCGCTCCCCCCAGCAACGCGCCGCCGACGCCGCCCAGGACCGTGCCGGTGGCCTTGCGGCTGCGGCAGGAGGCGGCGTCCGCCGTGGCGGGGCTGAGTAGGGGCAAGGCCAGGGCCAACGCCAAGCCGCCGATCGCCAAGGGTCTGCGCATGTCGTCTCTCCTCTTCAGGAGCCCAACGCGCGAACCCGCTGTCGGGATGCCGACGCCGCGAAGATCAGTCGTTGAGGGAGCCGACCTTCACCGGGCCGAGCTCGAACTTGTTGTCCGGATCGGCGCGGCGGATGTGCAAAGTCTTCCCCTGCCGATAATACTGGAAGCAGCCCTTGATCCCGGAGTTCTCGGTCCAGCAGAGCCGGCCATCGGCGCCCACCACGTAGGAGCCGCCGCGGGCGTTGCGGCCGTCATCGGCGTCGTACTTGCCCGTCGGATAGTAGTACCAGCTCATGCCTCCCTCGCCGTCGGCCGACTTGACGCTGTGGCCGACGATCTGGGCGCGGACCTCTGCGGCTGTGAGCACGCCGCCCGCGGGCGCAGGCGTCGCCGCGTAGGCCTGGGCGGCGAGGGCGGACACCGCCAGGGTGAGGTGAAGAAGGGCGCGGAAAGCCATCGTGTGACGCTCCTGAACAGGGGGACGCGCCAGCCTATTCCAAAGTGCAGGCCGGTCCAGTCCTGGAGCAGGATCGGTTCAGATGGAATCATCTGAGCCGTGAATCCTGCTCTAAATCAAAAGTGTAGAGCCTGATTCACGGTTCGATTCGAACCGATCAGGCTCTACGCCTTGCCCATGGTGGTCAGCAGCAGGCCGGCCAGCATGAGGGCGTAGCCGGCGCCCATCTGCCAGGTCACCGGCTCCTTGAACACCGCCCAGGCGATCAGCGGGATCAGGCCGGAGCCCAGGATCGCGAAGGCGTAGGCCGAGCTGAGCGGCGCCCGCGTCAGGATGTAGAACCAGAACAGCGCCGTCAGCCCGTACCAGGCGAAGGCGCCGATCAGCGGCGGGTTGCTCAGCACCCGCAGTGGCAGCGGGCCTGAGAGCCTGGCGTCATACAGCGCCGCCCACTTGAACAGGCTCTGGCCGATCGGCAGGGCGATGGAGAAGCCGATGCACAGCAGGGTGTCGCGGAGCGTCACGGCCGGCGCTCCTCTGCGGCCAGCCGGGCCAGCGTCCGCAGGTAGGGATGGATCGGCCGGGTTGGCGTGTTGACCACGTCGAAGTTCACCGCCTGCAGCAGGAACTGGGCGCCCAGGATGATCGGCAGGGCCGCGGCCATCACCACCCCGGCTGGCGCCGGGCCGGCGTGCGGCTGTGACATGTAGGTCAGGCCATAGCCCAGGCCGAACAGGATGCCGGCGAGGCCGAACAGCAGCTCCAGGCTGGCCACATGGAAGTCGCGCACGAAGTACTGGCCAAGGATCCTGAGCAGGAAGTTGCGCAGGTGCAGGTAGGCGAACGGCCCCACGATGGCCGGAATCCGGATATTGCTCACCTCGTGGGCGTAGCGGGCCGGCATCGGCACGTCGCGCACCACCGCCCGCACCGTGCCCAGCTGGTAGAGCAGGTCGGTCTCGAAGAAGAAGCGGGTTGCGACCCGCTTCTGGACGATGATCCGCGCCACCTCGGCGTCGATGGCGGTGAAGCCGTTGGTGGGGTCGAAGATGTTCCAGTAGCCGGTGGACAGCTTGGCCAGGAAGCTCAGGGTGGTGTTGCCGAAAATCCGCACCCCCGGCATGGATTTCACGTGGCTCACCGAGGTGAACCGGTTGCCCTTGGCGTAGTCGGCCTCCCCCAGCAGGATCGGCGCCACCAGGGGGCCCACATAGTCCAGGTCCATCTGATCGTCGCCGTCGACCTTCACCAGCACCTGGGCGCCGCGGGCCGCCGCCTCGGCGTAGCCGGCCATGGTCGCCCCGCCGACCCCGCGGTTCTGGGGCAGCTTGACCACCACCACGCGGGGGTCCTTGACCTCGGACTCCACCAGGTCTCCGGAATTCTCCGGGCAGGCGTCGTCGACGCACACCACGCCCTCGATCCAGGCCGGGGTCTTGGCGATGACGTCGAGGATGTGCGCGCGGACCTTGTAGCAGGGGATCACCAGCCACACCCCCGCGCCCTCGAGGCTGGGCTCGGGGTTGCGCGACGCCCGCCGGTGTTCATTCCCAGTGGGCGGCGCGGGGCGAATCTGCGGGATCGACGTCATGTGCCTCCGGCCTCGACACGCCGGGCTAACACGGAAGCCGCCGGACTGGCAAAGCGCGACCCCCTGAACCCCATCCGGGCGTCCTTGCGTTCCACCCGTCCTAACTGTTACCTCCGCCCCTTCGTCGGGAGCACACATGGAAACCGCCACCCACATGTTGCGGACCGGACGGCGCGGCACGCTGTTCGAGTTCCACATGGCGTTGCGTGACTTGCGCGCTTCCTACGACCGGCGCGGTCTCGCCTGGTCGCTGGCCTGGCACGACGTGGTCTCGCGCTATCGCGGCTCGATCCTCGGACCGTTCTGGATCACGCTCTCCATGGGCCTGATGGTGCTGGGCATCGGCGTGCTCTACGCCAAGCTGTTCTCGATTCCCGTGCAGGACTTCCTGCCCTTCGTGGCCATCGGCATCGTCTTCTTCGGCCTGATCTCGGGCATGATCAACGAGGGCTGCGAGACCTTCGTCAACGCCTCGGGAATGCTCTCCCAGACCAGCCTGCCGATGTTCACCTTCGTCTGGCGAACGGTGCTCAGGAACCTGATCAACCTGGCCCACCACCTGGTGATCATCGTCGTGGTGCTGCTGGTCTACGGCTACTGGCGCACAGCCAATGTGCCGCTGGCGCTCCTGGGCGTGCTGTTCGTGATCGTCAACGCATCCTGGTTGTCGATGCTGGTGGGGATCGCCTCGGCGCGGTTCCGCGACATCCCCCAGATCGTGGTCTCAATCATGCAGTTCGCCATCTTCATGACCCCGGTGTTCTGGAAGCCGGACCGCTTCCCAGACCGCCACGCGGTGCTGGACCTCAACCCCTTCTACCACCTGCTGCAGGTGGTCCGGGCCCCGCTGCTGGGCGAGGCGGCGGGCGGCCACAGCTATCTCATCCTCTCCATCATGGCGCTGGCGGGCTGGGCGGTGACCTTCACGGTCTTCGCCCTGACCCGGCGCCGGATCGTGCACTACCTATGAAGGCGCCCCCGGTCACCATCTCCTGCCGCGACCTCACGCTCAGGTTCCCGGTCTATGGCGTCGACGCCAAGTCGTTGAAGAAGCACCTGGCCCGGGTCACCGTCGGCGGCAGGCTGGGCTCCTCCATGGCTGGCTCCACCGAGGTCACGGCCCTGTCGCAGGTGAACCTGGAGCTGAAGGCCGGCGACCGGCTGGGCCTGATCGGCCACAATGGCTCGGGCAAGACCACCCTGCTGCGGGCGCTCTCCGGGGCCTATGAGCCGGACGAAGGCCAGATCGAGATCCAGGGCCGGATCGCCGCCCTCCTCGACCTCAGCCTGGGCATCGACCCGTCCGCCAACGGCTACGACAACATCCGCCTGCGCGGCCGGATCGCCGGCCTCTCCTCCCGCGAGATCGAGGAGCGGATGGAGGAGATCGGCGAGTTCACCGGCCTGGGTCCCTTCCTGGCCATGCCGGTGAAGACCTATTCGGCCGGCATGCAGGCCAGGCTCGCCTTCGCCGCGGCCACCTCGGTGGAGGCCGACGTGTTGCTGATGGACGAGTGGATCGCCGTGGGCGACGCCGATTTCCAGAAGCTGGCCCACAAGCGGCTGCTGAAGCTGGTGGAGCGGGCCGGCATCCTGGTGCTGGCCTCCCACGACCTCGACCTCCTGCGCCTCTACTGCAACAAGGTGGTGCGGCTGGAGGGTGGCGTCGCCTCCCCGGTCACCGACATCCGCAAGCTGGACGAACTCCTGGCCGCCTGACCGATGAGCCTTCCCGGAGCCCAGGCACTGTGGCGCCTCGCGCCCGAGGGGGTCCGGAAAGCGGCCGCCCCGCTTATCACCCATGGGTTCCAGAGCTACGCCCGGGCCAGGGCGCGGCGCACGCCGGACCAGGGCGGCGATGGGCCCATCAAGGTCGTCGGCTATTTCTCCGGCTCCCACGGCATTTCCGCCTCGGCCCGCCTGTGCGTGCGGGCCTTCGAGGCCCTGGGCGCGGAGGTGCAGCGGGTGGACATCACCCCCGACCGGTTCGACTTCCGCCAGAGGCTGGCCGCGCCCACTGCGGCGGCGGCGTGGATCTTCCACCTCAATGCCCCGGAACTGCTGCTCGCCATGGCCCAGCTCGGCCCCGACCGGCTGCTAGGTCCACGCTACGGCTATTGGGCCTGGGAGCTGCCCCGCGCGCCGGCGAGCTGGCTGAAGGACGCCGCGGTGGTCGATGAGATCTGGGCGCCCAGCCGCTACACCGCCCAGGCTATGGATGGCGCGGCGGCCCCGGTGCGCGTGGTGCCGCACCCGTTCTTCGCGGAGGACTACGCGAACGTGGCGGGGGCGCCGCGCCAGGCCGCCTTCCAGGCGGTCACCCTGTTCGACTTCAAGTCCTCCATGGCGCGCAAGAATCCGCAGGGCGCCATCGCCGCCTTCGCCCGCGCCTTCGGCCACGATCCCCACGCGCGCCTGACCATCAAGACTCAGAACGGCGGCGACTTCCCCCACCTGCTGGCTAAGCTGCGCGCCGAGGCGCCGGCCAACGTCGCCATCGTCGATGAGGTCTGGCCCTACGAGGCGGTCAAGCGGCTGATCGCCGGCGCCGACGTGCTGATCTCCCTGCACCGCGGCGAGGGCTTCGGCCTGACGATGGCCGAGGCCATGGCGCTCGGCGCCCCTGTCATGGCCACCGCCTTCTCGGGAAACCTCGATTTCATGGACGGGACCTGCGGGCTCATGGTCCCCTCCAGCCAGATCCCGGTGGTCGATCCGCAGGGCATCTACCGCGGCCAGACCTGGGCCGATCCGGACATCGAGGCCGCCGCCGAGGGCTTGAAACGTCTGCGGGCCGAGCCGGGGCTGCGCCAACGCCTGGTCGAGGCCGGCCGGCGGAGACTCGCCGAGACCCTGTCGCCGCGGGCTTGGTTCGTGACCTTGCCGGCCAATGTGCAGGCGGCGGCGCGGCGGGCCGGAGCCTCCACCTAAGCGCTGTTAGAAACTGAGGACGGCTGGAAGCCGCTCGGCCACCCCAAAAGGCCCGTCATCGCCGGCCTTGTGCCGGCGACCCAGGAACACCGATAGGCCTGGAGGAGAGCGGCGATGCCGTTGCGCGCCCTGAAGCGCGGAGATCATGGGTGGCCGGGACAAGCCCGGCCATGACGATAAGATTTTGAAATCAATAACTTGTCAGAGGCGTTATGCTCGGCGCTGGCGATGCTAAGTCCCTAACGGCCTCTAGGCTTGGACCGGCCTGCGCAGGCCGGTCATGCCGCGATAGATCTGGGCGTAGAAGCAGGCCTCCTCCTCGATCCGCAACGGCAGGGGCAGGGTGGTCTTCCAGCCCTGGATGACCTCCGGAGACGCCGCGATTTCGCCGATGGCCTGAGCCCAGGCGGCTTCGTCGCCCGCGGCCACGGCGCGGCCGCAGCCGGCGTCGCGGATCACCGCGCCCAGATTGCCCAGGTCGGAGACCAGCGCCGGCAGGCCGGCGGCGAAGCCCTCGTGCAGGGAAAGCGAGAAGGCTTCCGGCACCTGGCTCGTCACGCACAGGATGTCGAACTCGCTCATCAGGGCGGCCACCGCCTGGGACTCCACCGGCCCTTCCAGGGTTATCGCCGCCCGCGCGGTCTCAGCCTGCAGCTCCTCGGCGAGGATTTCGTCGTAACAGGGGCCGACCAGGCGCAGCCGCGAATTGGCGGGCTGGGCGCGGACGAAGGCGCGGACCAGCATCTGCGCGCCCTTGGCCTCCGACACGGTGCCCAGATAGCCGAAGGTCAGCGGTCGATCCGCTGGCCGGGGCGGCGCCGGCCGGAAGGCCAGCAGGTCGACGCCATTGCCCAGCACCAGCACCCTCAGGTGCGGATGCTCGGCGCGGATCCGTGCGGCCACGTAGGGCGAGACCGCCACCAGCGCCGAGGCCCGGGCGAGCGCCTCCTCCAGCCGCCGCACCCGCCTGCCGTAGGCCTCCTGCGCCATGTCGGGGATCGTGCAGTGCTCGTGGCAAGCCGCCCCCCCTGCCGGTCCCGGGCAGAGCTGGCCGTCGACTTGGACGAGATTCACCCGGTGGCACACCGAGAAGAAGTCGGTGAGCGTCATCACATAGGGGACTCGCCGGGCGGCCAGGGTTTCCACCGCCTCCAGTGTTCGGAAGCTATGGGTCACATGGGCGACGTCGAAGGCCGGCCGTTCGTCCAGGAAGTGGACGAAGGCGGCGGCGAACGCCTCGTCGCGGCCGAACCCGAGATTGGTGGTCCCTTCCAGCTCCGTGCGGGACAGCGCGGTCACCGGCACGCCCTCGACCATGGCGGTAAACACGCCCTTGCCTTCCGGGCGCCATGCCGCCGAGCCCAGGGAAAGGGTCAGGATCTCCACGTTGTGGCCATCCGCCTGAGCCGCCCGGGCCAGGTTCAGCGTCACCCGCTCTGTGCCGCCGGCCAGCTCCGGCATGAATTGATGGACGATGTAAAGGAGCCGCATCAGACCCCCGCGAGCATGAGGTCGCGCAGCGCCTGCATGCGGCTGCGAAGTTCGGGGGGGCCAGTCTCGGCGTGGTTCAGGTAGAGGAAGGCGAGCTGGGCGCCGATGGTGGAGGCCAGCGTCTTGCGCGCCGCCGAGGCGATCTCCTGGCCCACATGGTCGTCGGTCCCGCCATAGATGCCGCCTGCGTAGTCGGCGATAGACTCCAGCTTGTCGGCGAACATGGTCCTGAGCACCTCGGCGTCGGGCCGCCCCAGGTGGGTTTCGGCCGCGATGGCCTCGGCGATCCAGTCCTTAAGCGCCGGCAGCCCGAAATCCACCTCGGGGCCCGGGACCTTGAGCTCGCGCAGGGGCAGACGGCGGACCCTGCCGCTGAGCGCCCAGAGGCTCTCGCCCGCGTCCTGCCCGAAGCCCGGGCCCCAGTGGCGCACCAGCTCCTCCAGCGCCGCCCCGGCCGCGAGCGCCCCGGTCACGTTGTCGGCGTAGGGGACCAGGAAATCCGGGAAATTGTCGATCAGGAACAGCACGTCCACGAAGGTCCGCTTCAGGTGGTAGTGGGCGGGCCGGTTGTGGGAGTGGATCACCTGCACCGAGTTGAGCATCGCCAGCTTGTGGCCGTCGCGGATCATGCGCACGCCCAGCATCAGGTCCTCGGCGTAGCGTCCCTCGTAGCGATACGCCTGGAAGGTCTTGGCCGGGATAAGGCAGGCGACGTCGCTGAGCTGGCCCTGGGCGCGCAACTGCTCGTGGGCCTGGCCGGTGAGGACCCCCACCCGGTCGCATTCGCGGCAATTCAGGAAGCGATAGTGGGCGTCGATGCCGGCGTTATAGAACATTTCGCTGTCGCGCCGGGGGAACTCCGAACAGGACAGAGCCGAGACCCGGTATTCCTCCAGGATCGGCGCGGTGAGCGCACGGGCCAGGCTGTACAGCCAGTGGTCGCCCACCGGATAGGCGTCTTGGACCGTGAACAGCAGGAGCTCCCCGCTGGCCGCGTCGGCGCCCAGGTTGCGCGCGTGGCTGTGGGAGAACTCGCTGTTGGGGATGCGCACCACCACGCAGCCCGCCGCCTCCGCCGCCTCCGCCGTGCCGTCGGTGGAGTCGGAATCCACCACCACCACTTCGACCCCGGCCAGGCCCTTCTGGGCCTTCAGCTTGCGCAGCAGCCAGTGGAACTCGGCCCCGGCGTTATAGGTGGGGATCACCACCGAGACCGTGGCCGCAAGTGGCGTCATCGCCTCGCCGGAGAGCTCCGGGGTCCAGGCCACGCGTCCGGGCAGGGGAAAGGCAAGCTCGGCGAGTTCGCCCTGGGCTTCGACGCCCTGGGCTACAGCGTTGGGGGCGCCGCCGGCCGCGCGCATCTTGCGCCGGGCCTGTCCGCCGCCGAACGGCAGGCCGAAGCGCCGGGCGATCTCGGCCACGGGCAACTGGCCCCGCAGCAGCATGACCAGGGCCCGCAGCGGACGGGTCATCCGCCAGGACGTGGAGCGCAGGACGGTCTCGTACTGCTCGGCCTGGGACCGCCGGGCTTCCTTCAGGGCCGCCACCTCCTGCTCGAGGTCGCGCACGCGCCGTCGCGCCGCGCCCAGCTCCCGCGAGGCGCGCGCCTCGTCGGCCCAGCCGGCCTCGATGCGTGAGGAGTCTTCCTCGGAAACGCGGTCGGTGGTCCCCCGCATCGGCGTCGCGTCACCCATGGCGGGGGCTTAACAGAGGTCCCCCTGGCCGGGAAGGCGCCGCGCTAACTGGCGGCGGGATCGGCGCGGGGGTCAGGGCCGGCGCCCAGCCAGTCGATGAAGCCGAGCTTGGCCATCCAGGCCAGGCCCATCTGCACCATCAGCCGGCGCTCGGCGGGGAAGGTCATGACCACCTCGCGGACCGTGATGGCCTTGGCCTTCTCGATGATGGCGAACGCCTGGGCGCATTCCTCGACCGTGGCGCGCCACTGGCCGAAGACGCGGTCGAGCGCGATATCCTGGGTCCCGCGGACGTGTGCCACGGTGGCGCCCGGCGCAGGGCGCAGCAGGGTCTCCGGGGTCAGGGTCTGGCTGGCGAAGTTGGCGAAGGCCCGGAACGGGTCGGTCTTCACCGGGTTCATCCTGTGCCGCATGGGCGGGTCGGCGGAGGCCGCCCGGATGGCGCCCAGCTCGTCCACCAGGGCGCGGTACTGGCGCGCCACCACCTGCCAGTCGAGGGCCGAGGCGATACGGGCGCGGCCGGCCTCCCCCATGCGCCGGCGCAGGTCGGGCGAGCGCGCCAGGGCCGCCAGGGCCTCGCCGGCGCGTCCCACATGGACGGCGGTGTGCTGGGCAACTGAGCCCACGTGGAACTGGAAGGTGTCGATCTCCATGGCGTGGCGTAAGGCCAGGCTGTCTCCGATTGGGCCCGGCGGCCCGCCGAGCGTGGGGATCAGGAAGCCCTCGACGCCATTGCGCACGGTGGAGCGGTAGCCGTCCCAGTCGCTGACCACCACCGGCAGGCCCGCCGCCATGGCCTCGATCGGGGTGATGCCGAAGGTCTCCTGGATGTTGTCCGCCAGGGAGATGAAGATGTCGGCCGCCGCCCAGGCCTCACCGACCACCGCGCGGTCGTTGCCATCCAGGAAATGGGTGGCGACGTCGGGCGCATAGGCGTCCGCGGCGGCGCGGAAGGCGGCCGGGTCGCCTTCGTTGGGGAACCAGCCGCAGAGGGCGAAATGCAGCTTCCCGCCGCCGGCCTGGGCGGCCAGCTGCGCGGCGGCGAACATCGGCTGTGGAAAGGCCTTCTCGAAGTAAGAAAGGCGTCCGACCCACAGGATCAGGATGTCGGTCTTGCCCAGACCGAGCTCACCGCGCAGGTGGGCGCGAGCCTGCGGCCGGTCAGCCAGGGCGGCGAAGGCCGCGCCGTCGACCCCCAACGGAACCATCGGAAGCTGCGGGACGGGCGGCCGCGCGCCGCCGGTGCGCTGCGCCAGGTGATCGGCCCACTCGTCGAGCATCCCGGAGAGGCCCGCCTGGATGCTGGGCGAGGTGCAGATCACCGCATCCCAGGGGTGGGTGGGTCCCACGACATTCATGGCGATGAACTCGCGCATGGCGGCCCCGGCGGTGGTGTGGACGAGGCCCAGTAGGCTGTAGGCGCGGTCGCCAACGCCGCGTCTGCGCAGCCAGGCGAGATCGTGCAGGCGCGGCTGGCCGCGCAGCAGGGCGCCGGACGCGGCGGGGATCGACTGGTTGAGGATCACGCCGCTTCTGAGACGGCTGGCGGCCTCGGCGCTGAGGCCCATGTCCTGCGCCAGGTCTTGCGGGGCGATGGCCTCCATCCCCAGCACGTCGACGGACTCGAACCCGCCATGCTCGGCCAGGGCCTGGAACAACTGCAGGTTGGCGACGTCCTTGCCGAAGAAGTTCGCGCCCAGCCCCAGGCGGCCGGCCGGATTGTAGATCGAGAGTCGGGAAGCCATGGGGCGAGGTTTATGACGTTCCTCGCCCCATGTCTCCGCTGGAGCCTGACGGGTTCAAGCCGACCTTGGCGGCGCTACATCCAGTAGGGCGCCGCGCCAAACGGCGAATAGTAGCCGTAGATGTTGTCGCGCTCGTTCATGTCGTTCCAGCCGCTGAGGTTTTTGGCCTCGAAACTGGGGGCGCTCTCGATCTGGTCCTTGTCCATCGGGACCACATAGCCGCCCTTGTCGACGTCATAGCTGAGCACGCTCCAGGGGACCGGGTGATAGCGCTCGCCCATGCCCAGGAATCCACCGAAGCTGAGGATGGCGTAGGCTACGTGGCCCCCGACCTTGTCGATGGCGATGTCCTCGATCTTGCCGAGCTTGTCGCCCGCGGTGTTGAACACGTCGGCGCCGTTCACCCGGTCGGCGGGGACCAGGGGGTGGGATGAGGTGGTCATGGAAATCTCCTCGCATGCCGCGCCGCGGGGCGGCGCCGTCCGCTCGCTAAACCCGCAAGCGGCGTCCGGGTTGCTAGGTTTCCGCGTCGCCGAACCCGAGACGGGCCTCGGCCATCAGCTCGAACGGCGGCCGGCGGTCGGGGCCGTATTCGTCGCTGGCGAGCGCCAGGCTGGCGCCATCGCCCGGAAACATCTGCGGGCTCAAGGCCTTGCTGAACAGGCGTCCCCGCGGTGTGAAGACGTAGGTGGCGCGGGCGTCCGGGCCCACCACCGCCACGGCGCAGTTCCAGCCGATGGCCATGGCGGCGAATATCCGCCGGAATCGCGGGGTGTCCCAGGCGTCGGTCCGCCCGGGTGCGGGCGCCACGTTCACCTGCAGGGGCCAGGTCTTCACATTGTCGATGGTCACCACGAACCCGGCGTCGGCGGGAAACATGTCGGCGGGCAGGATCTGGTCCGCCGCGCGCCAGAGGCAGACATAGACCTTGCAGGCCGGGGGATGCCGCCCCCAGATGGAGCAGCCCCGGGCCTGGTCCAGCAGATGGGCGCACGGCTGGTAGGCGGGCTTCTTCAGCGCCGGAATGTCCAGGACCGTGCAGCAGGCGTCGCAGCCGGCGCAGGTGCGGGTCACCGGGCCGTCGGCCAGGCTCTCCAGCCAGGACTTCCGCTTCTCCCGCAGCCGCGCCAGGGGATCGCTGGCCATCAGCCCGGCTTGCCGGCGGTGGGCGTGGCGATCCGCACCACGTCGCCGGCGGCCAGCGACTCGGGTGGACTGTCGATGATCCGGTCGCCGGCACGGACGCCGCCGCCGATCTCCACGCTGGCGCCGAGGTCGCGCACGATTGTCACCTGCCGCAGCACCACCCGGTCATTGGCCCCCAGCGCCGCCACCATGGGCTTGCCCTGGCGGAAGATCATGGCGCTGGCCGGCACGTTGGTCCCGCCGGCGCCGGAGGGCAATTTGAAGCTCACCTGGGCGTAGGCGCCGGGCTTGAGGCGACCGTCGGCGTTGTCGAGCTGCAGCTCCACCCGCATGGTCCCGCTGGAGTCCTCGATGGCCTGGGATGTGCGCACCATGGTGGCGGCGAAGGTCTCGTCGGGATACTCCGGGACGACCACGTCGGCGGACATGCCCGGGCGCACCTGGGCGGCGTAGCTCTGCGGCACGTTCACATAGATCCGCAGGCGACGCAGGTCGACCACGGTGAACAGCGGGGCCGCGGCGGGGCCGCCCACCGTCACCAGGGCGCCGACGTCGGTGTTGCGCGTGGTCACCACCCCGTCGAAGGGGGCGGTCAGGCGCTTGAACTTCGCCATCTCGAGCAGCCGCCCCAGGTTGGCGCGGGCGGAGTTGGCGGCCGAGGCCCGGGCCGCCAGCTCGCCGGCCTTTTCCTCGGCCGCCTGGCGGGAGACCACGTCCTTCTGCAGCAGGGAGGCCCAGCGCTGGGCGGTGGTGCGGGCCAGGGCTTCGTTGGCCTGGGCGGTGGCGAGGTCGGCGCGCGCCTGCATCACCTGCTGGTCCAGCTCCGGGGTGTCGATCTCCGCCAGCAGCTGGCCGGCGCGCACCGGCTGGCCGATGTCGGCATGCCAGCGCTTCAGATAGCCGCTGATGCGGGCGTGGATCGGGGCGCTGTTCAGGGCCTCGAAGGCGCCGGGCAGGGTGAGCGCCTGGTCACCGGCGCCTTTCACCTCGGCCAGCGCGACCGTCGGGACGGCCTGTTCGCGGGTCCACGACTTCAACTCCTGGCCGGCGCGGACCCGGGTGATGACCCCCCAGGCCACCAGGCCCGCGGCCACCAGGGCGGCGATCGCCACGAACCGGCCCAGGCGCGGGGCGCGGACGGCGGCGGGGTTCGGCGGATCACGCATGGGCTTCCCGGGGACTGGCCGCGGTGACTCGGGCCCGGCGCTCATGCACCAGGCTGAAGACCACGGGAACGAAGATCAGGGTGGCGACGGTGGCGAACAGCAGGCCGCCGATGACGGCGCGGCCCAGCGGCGCGTTCTGCTCCGCGCCCTCGCCCAAGCCCAGCGCCATGGGCGCCATGCCGACGATCATGGCCAGCGCGGTCATGATCACCGGCCGGAAGCGGGTGACGCCGGCCTCGATGGCGGCGGCCACGGCGTCGGCGCCAGCCGCCAGCCGCTCGCGCGCGAAGCTGACCACCAGGATGGAGTTGGCCGTAGCCACCCCCATGCACATGATCGAGCCGGTGAGCGCCGGGACCGACAGGGTGGTGCCGGTGGCGAACAGGATCCAGACGATTCCGGCCAGGGCCGCCGGCAGGGCGGTTATGATCACAAAGGGGTCGGTCCAGGACTGGAAGTTCACGACGATCACCAGATAGACCAGGACGATGGCTGCCAGCACGCCCAGGAACAGGCTGGTGAAGGCGGTCTGCATGGTCACCGCCTGGCCGCGCAGGTTGACGCTCGATCCCTTGGGGACCTGGTCCTCGGTGTCCCTGATGACCTTGCGGAGGTCGGCGGCGACCCCGCCCAGGTCACGGCCCTGCGGGGTGGCGAAGATGTTGAGCACCGTCTGGATGTCATAGTGGTTGACCACCGCCGGCGTGGATGAGCGCGTTATGCGGCCCAGCCCGCCCAGCACCTGGGCCCCCTTCGATCCGGGCCCGGTGATCGGCAGGTTCTCCAGCTCGCTCAGGGTGTGGATCCGGTACTCGGGCGCCTGGGCCACGATCGGATAGGAGACCCCGTTCTTGGGATTCAGCCAGAAGTTCGGCGACAGCTGGCCGCTCCCCGACAGGAAGGTCAGCACGCTGCTTGTAACGTCGCGCTCGGTCAGGCCGACCTGGGCGATGCGCGCGCGGTCGATGTCGATCTTCAGCTGGGGCGCACCCTCGGTCTGGTGCAGGCGCACGTCGGCCAGACCCGGAATCTCCCTGAGCCGGCGCAGGAGCAGGGTGGCGTAGGCCCGGTTCTCGGGATTGGCGCCGACGATCTGCAGGTCGATGGGCGCCGGCGATCCGAAATTGAGGATCTGGCCCACCATGTCGGCCGGCACGAAGGCGAAGGTCACCCCGGGGAAGGCGCGCGGCAGGCTTTCGCGCAGGCGTTTCACATGGGCGGCGGTCGGCCCGTGCCCGGGCTTCAGCGAGACAAAGATTTCCCCGTCCTGCGAACCGATGACTCCGACGGAGCGATGGAGCTGGGAGAGGCCAAGCACCGGGGTGCCGATGTTGTCGACGATGGCGCCCAGTTCGTCGGGCGGCACCACCTCGCGGATGCGGGCTTCCACCCGCGCGAACAGTTCGCTGGTGTTCTCGACACGCAGACCTGCGGGGCCGCGCACCTGGATGGAGATCAGGCCGGCGTCCACGGCAGGGAAGAAGTTCTGGCCGAGGAGCGGCGTGAGTCCCAGCGACAGCGCGACCACCGCCATGAACCCGGCGACGAATCCCAGGCGACGACCCATGAGCCCGGTGAGCAGATCGCGATAGGCCTCGCGCCGTGCGGCGAACCAGACCTCGAATGCGCGCTGCAGCCGGACAGGCAGGTTGCGCGGCGGCGCGGCCGTCCGCTCATGACCGTGCGGGCGCAGCAGGTACATCGCCATGGTGGGCACGAGGGTGCGGGAGAGCAGGAAGGAGGCGACCATCGCCAGGATCACCGCCTTGGCGAGCGGCACGAACAGGAAGCCGGCGACGCCCTGGAGTTGGAACATCGGGATGAACACGATGCAGATGCAGAGCAGGGAAACGAAGGCCGGGGCGACGATCTGATTGGCGCCGTCGAGGATGGCCGTCCGCACGTCCTTGCCCTGCTCCAGGTGCCAGTTGATGTTCTCGATGGTCACCGTGGCGTCATCGACGAGGATGCCCACGGCGAGCGCCAGGCCGCCGAGCGTCATGATGTTGAGGGTCTCGCCCAGCGCCGAGAGGCCGGCGACAGCCGCCAGCACCGACAGCGGAATCGAGGCGGCGATGACGACTGTCGAGCGCCAGCTGCCGAGGAACAGGTAGATCAGCAGGCTGGTGAGCAGCGCGGCGAGCACGCCTTCGCGCACGACGCCGGACACCGCGTTCTTCACGAACAGCGACTGGTCGTTGAGCAGGGTCACCTTGTAGTCGTCGGGAAGCTGTTCCAGCGCCTTCGGCAGCCGGTCCTTCACATCCTGAACGATGGCCAGCGTCGAGACCGAGCCGTTCTTGAAGACGTTGCTCAGCGTCGCGCGCTTGCCGTCCACATGCACCACGTTGGTCTGTGGTGGAGAGCCGTCGCGGACGTGGGCGACGTCCCCCATCTGCACGGTCACCCCATCGGCCGTGCGGATCGGCAGGGCGTTCATCTCGTCGACGCCCTCGGCGGCGCTGTTCAGCTTCACGACATATTGCAGGTCGCCGATCTTCACGGCGCCGGCCGGCACGATCTGGCTCTGAGCGGCGATGGCGGCCTGCACGTCCTGGGCCGACAGATTCTGCGCGAGCAGGGCGCGCGGATCGAGGTCGATCTGGAGCTGGCGGACCCGCCCGCCATAGGCCTGTGGCATGGACATGCCCGGGATACTGATCAGCGCTGGCCGCAACACGGTCTGGGTGAGGTCGTTCAGTTGCTGTTCGGTCAGGGTCGAACTGGACTGCGCGAGCTGCAGGATGGGAACGGTGGTCGCCGAGTAGTTCATGATGATCGGCGAGGATATGCCCGGCGGCATCTGGCGGATCGCGATCGGCGCGATGGCGGTCACCTGTGCGGTGGCCAGTCGAATGTCGGTTCCCGGCTGGAAGTAGACCTTGATCACGCCGTTACCGGGTATCGACTGGCTTTCGGTGTGGTCGATGTCGTTGACCGTGGTGCTGAGGATCCGCTCGTGGGTGTTCACGATCCGGGCGCTCATCTCGTAGGCTGAAAGGCCGGTGTACTGCCAAACCACGCCGACCACCGGGATCGGGATCTCCGGGAAGATGTCCACGGGCGTCCGGATCGCGGCGAACACGCCGAAGATCAGGATCATCACCGCCATGACCACGAAGGTGTAGGGCCGGTGCAGGGCGACGCGGACGATCCAGCTCACCCGGCCGGCCCCCCGGCGCGCGCCCTGGAGCCCCCCAGACGCATCACGCCGCTTTCGAAGCGGCCTGGGCCACGTCGGCGACCACGCGCTTCACCACCTCGTTCCAGTCCTCGTCGGCGGCCTGGCGGTAGAGGCGCACGGAGGGATACCAGGGCGAATCGGCGCGATCCCTCAGCCAGCGCCAGTCGGGCTCCTGGGACGGGAGCATTATCCAGCAGGGCTTGCCCATGGCGCCAGCCAGGTGGGCGACCGCGGTGTCCACCGAGACCACCAGGTCGAGGCCGGCGATGATGGCGGCGGTGTCGGCGAAATCCTTTGCGCCGCTCACCGCCGGGTCGAGGCTGACCACCGTGGCGGCCACGGACTCGAGCGCGCGGGCCGCTTCGTCCGGCAGCGAGCGGTTGGCGTCGTTTGCGTAGGACGGCTCGCCTCTGGCCATCAGTCCGACCTTGAAGCCCGCAGACAGGGGCGGCGTCGGATCTAGGGCGTGCAGGTAGGGCGCGGCGGGGATGGTCTCGGGCGTGAACCCCAGCCTCCAGGCGAGCGACATGGTCATGATCCAGCCATCGGGATCGGGGAACTCCACCGCGCCCTCGGCCGACAGCACCGTCACCCCCAGGCAACCGGCGAACAG
>CANJKG010000035.1 GCA_947474775.1 Caulobacteraceae bacterium
ACCTGCCCTGACCGGTCAGCACATCAACCTGGCGCAGCTTGGCGACGATCTCTTCCGGCTTGTGGTGCTTCCTTGCCATCGTTCCATCCATCCAAAATGGTCCTCGGACCAACATAAGGGATGGATCACTTCAAGGGGGTCAGACCAGGAGCAATCCAGATGCCTGCCGTCGACGAGCGCATCGGCACGCTCATCGACGGCTACGATCGCTGGTGGAAGTCCGATGAGCCGAATGGTCCAAGTGAGATGGCCGACACCGTGATCAGATATGGACTTCCGTGGTTCGACCGCGTTCGGACCCTGGAGGAGCAGGCGGAGAACTGGTGCGCCCGAAAGACGGTTCTGATGGATCGAAGTTATCATGGACGGTCTTTGGTACATCTGGCTCTTACCCTGTATCGGATGGGAGAGGTTCGGGAGGCGTGCGACGTGCTACGGAAGCCGGTTCCCAGGACGGCAATTGAATCCAGCGTTCGAGATGTCGCGAAGGTGCGTAAGTGGCTAGGCTGCGAGAGCGTAGAGCAATCTGGTGGGGGGCAAACTCCCGCTCAGTAGCGACCAGAGGGCCCGGATTCCTCCCCCTTCCCCTTCTTCGGCCCGTACAGCAGGTACGAGCCGGTGATGTAGAGGACGATGATCACCAGGTAGATCACGTGGGCGTCGCGTAGGGCGTAGCGGATCGCCACGCCGCCGCCGTGCAGGTCTGAGAGGAAGCCCACCACCAGCGGGCCGAAGCCGAAGCCGATCAGGTTCACCAGGAACAGCGCGAAGGACATGATCGTCCCGCGCATGTTGGCCGGCGTATTGGTCATCAGCACCGAATAGGTGATCGCCGGGTAGCAGCTGCGCAGGAAGTCCGCGAGCACGAAGGCGGCGATGGCCAGGCCCACCACGGGCACGAACAGCATGGTCATGCCGGACAGGAAGGCCCCCAGCAGCGCGAGCCATACGACCCGCAGGGCCCAGCGGGGATCGCGCAGGGAAAGCTGCTGAGCGATCCAGCTCAGCAGGGGCGGGGAGAGCACGCCGCACAACCCGCCGCCGAGCCCCAGGATCAGCCCGGCCTGGGCGATGTTCAGGCCATGCACGCGGATGAAGAACGACCCCATCCAGGCCGCCATGGTGATGCTCATCAGGCCGGCAAGGGCCGAGCCGACGATCAGGCAGGCGAGGGCGGGATTCTTGACCACATAGCCCAGCACCGTGGGCAGGGACGGCGCCGGGCCCTCCACGGCGCCGGACGGCTCCTCCAGCCCGCCCCGCACCGGCTCACGCACCGTCAGCAGGAACAGCAGGGCGATGACGATCCCCGGCGCGCCGATGACCAGGAAGGCCGCGCGCCAGCCATAGGTCGCCGCCACCAGGCCGCCGACCGCGCCGGCCAGGAAGGTGCCGATATTGGCGCTCATGTAGAAGATGCCGAGGACGAAGGTGCGGCTCTTCGGCGGGAAGATGTCCGAGAGCATCGGCATGGAGATCGAGCCCGCGCCGGACTCGAAGACGCCCACGCCCGCGCGCGCCAGGATCAGGTGGCCCATGTGCTTGGCCAGCCCGCCCAGGGTGGTGCAGAGACTCCAGCCGATCAGCAGGATCCCCAGGAAGTTCCTGCGATTGAGCCGGTCGCTGAGCATGCCCATCGGCAGCACCGACAGGGCGAAGGCCAAGCCATAGCTGCTGCCGGAGATCAGTCCCAGCTGGGCGTCGCTGATCTTCAGGTCCGCGCGGATCGGCTCGATAAGGATGCCGGGGAGTGCGCGGTCCATGGCGTGGCAGCTGTAGACCAGGATCATCACGAACAGCACGTACCAGCGGTACCTCATGCTGCCGTAGGCGGCGGCGCGCGCCTCCTGTTCGTCGTCAGACTGGGTCGTCATTGCGCCTCCTGACTGGCCCCGCGTTCGCCCGGGGTCCGGATGGAGCGCCTACCTCAGGATCGCAGCATTTCGCGCAGCCGCGGCAGAGCTCCGACGCCGACCTGATCATGGTTCAGCACGCCCACCAAGGCCCCCTTTGAATCGACCAGATAGACCAGGGGAGAATGGTCGATCGTGTAGCCACCGGCCGCGAGCGGGGCCTTGCCGAACCACGCGCCATGAGCCTGAGCTACCTTGGCCACCATCTCTGGCGCGCCGGTGAGGCCCCGGATGCGCGGGTCGAAGCCGGCGAGGTACTGCCGCAATTGCTCAGGCGTGTCGCGCTCGGGGTCGACGGAAACGAACAGGACGGTGAGCTTGTCGGCCTCGGGCCCCAGAGCCTGCAGCAGCTCGCTGATCGCGGTCAGGGTGGGCGCGCAGACATCGGGGCAGGCGGTGAAGCCGAAGAAGATGATCCGAGGTCTGCCCTGCAGGTCGCGCTCGGTGACCTGGCGGCCTTGCTGGTCGACCAGCTGGAACACGCCGCCCACCATCTGAACGGTGGCGGGCGTCCCCGTCGCCAGCACGGTCGCGCTGACGGCGGCAGTCTCCGGCGCCCGCTTGGGCTTCTTCAGGAAGACCGCCTGGACCACGGCGCCCAGCAGCACGCCGATGGCGATGCTGGCGAACAGGAAGGCGAGTTGGCGGCGCCCCATCAGTGGGCGCCGTGCGCGGGCGGCGGCGGCGCCATCTGCGCCACGAACTCCACCTTCACCTCACCCGCCTTGGCGAATTTCAGCGTCACCGGGATGCGGTCGCCCGGTCGGATCCGCTGTTTCACCCCGACCAGCATGAGGTGCGAGCCGCCCGGCGCCAGGGACAGGGTCTTGCCCGGCCCGATCTCCGCCCCCTCGGGCATGGCGCGCATGCGCATGACGTTTCCCGTCATGGACACAGTGTGGACCTCGACACGCTCGGCGAGGGGAGAGGCGCCGCCCATCAGGCGGTCGGCCGTCTTGCCGGTGTTGGTGACGGTGAGATAGCCCGCCCCGGTAGGCGCGCCGGGGGGTGTGGGCCGCGCCCAGGGATTGTCGATGCGTAAGGCTCCCAGCCGGGAGGACGCGCCCATGGCCGGCGCGGCGCAACAGATGAGGATCGCGCCAGCCGCGGCCAGGCTTCGCAGGAGGATGGCGCTCATGACGCTCCCTTAGAACAGAGGAAAAGGCCTGTGAACCCTCGCCCAGGCGGCCGGCCTTGTCGTATAGGCGAGGCATGGTAGACCATGATCCTCAACGCGCAACCGGCTGCTGGCCCGCATCGTGATCGTTCTGATGGGCGTGCTCGCGGTCGCCCAGATCGCCGCCGCCATCATGAACCGCTGAGCGGGCCGGAGAGGGCGACGTGGCCGAGATCCATTTCTACGCGCCGCCGCAGAAGCACGGCCTGAAACACGACCCGCTGAAGGCCATCGTGGCGCCGCGGCCCATCGGATGGATCTCCACGGTGGACGCCCAAGGGGTGGTGAACCTCGCGCCCTACAGCTTCTTCAACGCCTTCTCCTCGCGCCCGGCGATCGTGGGCTTCTCCAGCGAGAAGATCAGCGACAGCCTGAACAACGCGCGCGAAACAGGCGAATTCGTGTTCAACCTGGCCACCGCGCCGCTGGCGCTGCAGATGAACACCACGTCCACCGCCGTGCTCCCGCAGGTGGACGAGATGGCGCTGGCGGGCCTGGCCGGCGCGCCCTGCAGAATCGTGCGCGCGCCCCGGGTGGCGGCGAGCCCGGCGGCCCTGGAATGCAAGGTGTTGCAGATCATCCACCTGCACGACCTGGACGGCGCGCCCACGGCCGCGCACTTGGTGCTGGGCCAGGTGGTGGGCGTGCATGTGGATATGGCCTTCGTGCGCGACGGCATCTTCGACACCGTGGGCGCCCAGACCCTGGCGCGTTGCGGCTACTGGTCGGACTACACCGTGGTGCGGGACATCTTCGACATGCCCCGGCCGCCAAACCCCTAGAGCAGGATCACGACGAGATGGGCCAGACGACAGCCGGCGGCACGGTGACGGCGAGACGGGACGGGCCGGTGACGATCCTCAGCCTGGCCTATCCGGAGCGGCGGAACGCGCTGTCGATCCCGTTGCGCGCAGTGCTGCTGAAGGAACTGGAGGCGGCCACGGCGGACGAGACGGTGCGGGTGATCGTGATCACCGGGGAGGGCGACCACTTCTGCTCCGGTGGCGATATCTCAAGCTTCGACGGCGTGACTTCGCTGGGCGGGCGGTTGCGCATGCAGCGGGTGCATCCGATCATCCGGCTGATGGTCCGCGGCGAGAAGCCGGTAATCGCGGCGGTGGAAGGTCATGCCGCTGGGGCAGGGCTCTGCCTGGCGGCGGCCTGCGACATGGTGGTGGCCAGCCAGAGCGCCAGGTTTTCCTGCACCTTCAACAAGATCGGCCTGTTCCCGGACCTGGGCGGAGCCTGGACCCTGCCGCTTCGCATGGGGCTGGGACGCGCCAAGATGATGATGATGAGCGGCCGCGTCCTGGACGCAGAGGCCGCCGAGCGGCAGGGCCTGGTGGAAGTGGTCGCCGAGACCGGCCAGGCGCTGTCCGAGGCGGTGAAGCTGGCCCACGACATCGCCAGGACCGCGCCCTTGTCCAACGGCATGGTCAAGGCGGTGCTGGCGCGCGGGACGACCGGCCTGGACGAGACCCCGGCGGCCGAGGCTGACGCCCAGGGCCTGCTCTACGGCAGCGAGGACTTCCAGGAGGGCCGGACCGCCTTCATGGAGAAGCGCGCGCCCAGCTTCCGCGGCAAGTAGCGGCGCCAACGCACCTTGACCGCCGCCATCCTGTGCGGCAGCGATGCCCGCGACCGGCGCTCGGAAGCGGCGCCTATATCTTGAGGGGATTCAATCCGTGAAGATCGACAGTTCCATCTCCGCCGTGGTGACCGGCGGGTCCTCCGGGCTGGGGCTCGCCACCGTCAAGGCGCTGCGGGACCTTGGCGTGAAGGTCGCGATCTTCGACCTCAACGCCGAGGCCGGCGAGACGATCGCCAAGGACCTGGGCGCGACCTTCTGCAAGGTGGATGTGACCTCGGACGATCAGGTCGACGCCGGCTTCGTGGCCGCGCGCGCGGCCAATGGCCAGGAGCGCATCCTGATCAACTGCGCCGGCGGCGCGCGCAGCCAGCGAATCCTGAACAAGAACAAGGAGACCGGCGAGTTCTTTCATGCCGACATCGAGAAGTTCATCTGGACGGTGCAGCTCAGCCTGATCGGCACCTACCGCTGCATCATCAAGAGCGCGCTGGGCATGAACGGCCTGGAGCCCCTGGAGGACGGCGAGCGTGGCGCCATCGTCAACACCGGCTCGGTGGCGGCGGAGGACGGCCAGGTCGGCCAAGCGGCCTATTCGGCCTCCAAGGCCGGCGTGAAGGGCATGACGCTGACCATCGCCCGCGACCTGTCGCGCAGCGGCATCCGCATCAACACCATTCTGCCGGGGATCATGTCGACGCCGCCGATGCTGGGGGTGCGGCCGGAGGTGCTGGCGACACTGTCGAAATCGGTGCCGTTCCCCAACCGCCTGGGCAAGCCGGAGGAATACGCGGACCTGGCGATCACCATGTGCCGCAACAGCTACTTCAACGGCGAGACGGTCCGCCTGGACGGCGGCATCCGCATGCCGTTCACGGCCAGCTGAAAGAACTCAGGCGCGTGCGCAGGCGTCGGCCAGCGCACGCGAGCTGATCGGCTTGTCCACCACCGCCGCTGGCGCATCTTCCCGCAAGAGGTCGGCGTTGCTGGTGACATAGACGAACGGGATGGGACCCAGCCTGTCCCGGATCGCCTTGACGGCCTCGACGCCGGCGCCGCCGACGATGCGGAAGTTGGCGGTCATCAGGTCCGGCCGCCGGGCCATGGCGCAGGCGAGCGCGTCCTGAGGGGTGTCGGCGATGTCGAAGCTGCCGTAGCCCAAATCCGCGAGCAGGTTCTCCAGCTCGAGCGCTATGAGCATTTCATCTTCGATGACCAGGGCGTGACACATGAAATGGCCTTGGGATCGCCAGGGCTGGCACTATTGACCAAACTTCCTGACCGCCCGGACCGAGCGGGCACAAGCGTCTTCTACGGAGAGGAGAGTGGGAGATTTGGGCGGACAGGCCGGGCGCCGCTCATGTAGGAAACTACCCTGACGAAGCTTCGAGGAGACAGTATGAGCGACGATCCCATCGCCATGGCCCAGGAAGCGTTCCGCGAAGTCCTCGATCTTGATCCGGCCTTGCCGGCGATCTTCTTCAAGGAACGGACCTACACACGCGGAGACCTGAAGGCTGCGGCGCTGGGGCTGAAGGAGGTGGTGGAGAAGGCTGGCCTGGAGCGCGGTGCGGCCGTGGCCTGGCTGGGGCGCAACCACCCCGGGATGGTCGCCGCCGAGCTTGGTCTGATCCTTGCGGGACGCGCGATCTGCGTCATCAATCCCCACGAGCCGCCGCCGAAGCTGGCGGCGGGAATCCAGAAGCTGGCCATGCCGGCCGTGGTGGCCGTGGAGCAGGACTGGACGCCGGAGTTGCAGGCCGCAGCGACAGCGATCGGCGCCCTGGGCATAGAGATGAGCATCGGGGAGGACCCGCCGGTCCGCCTACGCCCCGGCCTGGAGACGGTCGGCCCCGGCCCGCATCGGACCGTGCCCGCCGGCACTGCGCTGGAGATGATCACCAGCGGCACGACGGGCGATCCCAAGCGACTTCCGGTCTCCGGCCTGCGGATGGTTCGCGGCCTGGCGCTGGGCGTGCGCAAGGAGGCCGGCGGCGTCGAGGCCGCCGAGCGATCATTGAAAGAGCCGCGCACGCCGAAGACCTCGCCCCTGCTTCTGTTCGCGCCCATGTCCCATTCCAGCGGCATCTTCAACAGCCTCCTGGGGCTGCTGGAGGCTCGGCCCATCGCCCTGCACGAGCGGTTCTCGGTGGAGGCATGGCACGCGGCGGTGAAGCAGTACCGGCCGAAGGTGGTGAACCTGGTGCCGTCAGCGATCCTGATGGTCTACGACGCGAACTTCCCAAAGGAGGATCTGGCGTCCCTGCGGGTGATCCGCAGCGGCACGGCGCCGCTGGATCCCGACCTCAAGGCGGCCTTCGAGGAACGCTACGGCATGCCGGTGCTGAGCGAGTACGGAGCCTCGGAATTCATGGGCGGCATCACCGTCTGGACGCTCGCCGAATATGAGAAGCATCGCAACACCAAGCGGGGATCGGTGGGCCGCGCCAAGCACGACGTGGAGTACAAGATCGTCGATCAGGAAACCCATGAGCCGGTGAAGCTGGGCGATCGCGGCCTCCTGGTCCTGAAGTCGACCCGCTTCGCCACCCACGACTGGATCACCACCACCGACCTGGTCTCCGAGGACGAGGATGGCTACATCTATGTCCACGGCCGCGCGGACCAGGCCATCAACCGCGGGGGCTTCAAGATTCTGCCCGAGGCCATCGCCGAGGCGCTGCGAAAGCACCCGGGCGTCAAGGACGCGGGCGTGGTGGGCGCCAAGGACCGCAAGCTTGGCCAGGTGCCGGTGGCGCTGGTGGAGCCCTGGCCCGACCGCCCCGCCCCCAGCGCCGATGAGCTGATGGCTTTTGCCAAGGCAAACCTCATCGGCTACCAAGTCCCCGTCGCCTTCGAGTTCACCGACGCCTTGCCGCGCACCCCTTCGCTGAAGGTGGCCCTGCCCGCAGTCAGGGAGATCCTGAAGGACCGATACGAATTCTAGGCCGAGACGTCGGCGCGGGGGGGCTTAGGTGGGTTTGTTGAGCGTCGAGCGGCACGGCCATGTGGCGGTCGTGACCTTCAACCGTGCGGAGACGCGCAACCCACTGGGCGCTCCTGGCGACGGCGAGGAGTTCATGCGCGTCTGCGGCGAGATGAACGCCGACCGCAGCGTGCGATGCGCCATCTTCACCGGCGCCGGCAGCGCCTTCTCGGCCGGCGGGGACGTCAAGGTGATGAAGACCCGCGCGGGTCCCAATGGTGGCTCGCCGGTGGATCACCGCGAGCGCTATCGCAGCAACATCCACCTGATCGCCAGGGCCCTGCACGGCCTGGACATCCCGGCGATCGCGGCGGTCAACGGCCCCGCCATCGGCCTGGGCTGCGACGTGGCCTGCATGACCGATATCCGCATCTGCGCCGACAACGCCAAGTTCGCGGTGACCTTCCTGAAGCTGGGACTGATCCCGGGTGACGGCGGCGCCTGGCTGCTGCCGCGTGTGGTCGGCATGAGCCGGGCCAGCGAGATGCTTTTCAGCGGGATGATGATCGACGCGGCGAAGGCCAAGGACTGGGGCCTGGTCTCGGAGGTGGTTCCGGCCGACAAGCTGATGGAAGCGGCGATGGAACTGGCCCAGCGCATCGCCCAGCAGCCGTCGCACGCCCTGCGACTGGCCAAGACCCTGCTGCGTCAGGGCCAGACCACCAGCTACGACACCATCCTGGAAATGAGCGCTGCGGCCCAGGCCATCAGCCACATGACCGAGGACCACATGGAGGGCGTCAATGCGCTCCTGGAGAAGCGCGCCCCGCGGTTCACGGGCTGAGGTTACCTTGCAATCGGCCGGGCCCTGCCGCAGAGTCCGCCGCCGTGGAAACCGATAATCCCATAACCGGCCTCAGGAATGTCGGACTTTGATCGCCTGATCCGGTTCGCGGCGGTGGCCGAGGAACTCTCGTTCAGCCGGGCGGCGAAACGCCTGCGCGTGGACCAGCCGTGGCTGTCGCGCCAGATCCAGCAGCTGGAAGCGCAACTGGGCTTCCCGCTGTTCGTCCGCAGCACCCGCAAGGTGACGCTCACGCCTGAGGGCCAGATGCTGCTGGTCCATGCCGCGGAGCTGGCCGAAGTGGCGGAGCGGACGCGCGAGGCCCTGCGCACCCTGGGCCGCAACCACTCTTCGGTGATCGCCCTGGGGGTGAACCCCTACACCTTCTGGCTGCCGGCCCGCACGCGTCTGCTGGTGGGCTTCCGCAATCGCTACAAGAACGCCAAGGTCGAGTTGGTCAGCAACTACACGCCGCGCCTGATCTCCAAGGTCCGCAAACGCACCCTGGACGCCGCCCTGGTCCCGGCGCCGTTCAGGTTCGACGACCTGGAAACCCTGGTGGTGCACAGCGCAGCGCCCAGCCTGCTGATCCCCGAGGAGGATCCGCTATCGAAACTGCCCGCGGTTCCGCTCTCCGAGCTGAAGGGCCGTCGGATCGCCACCACCAACCCCAAGCTCAATCCGGTCAGCTGGGAGATCAACTACGGCCCGCTCTTCGCCACAGGTGCGGAGCCGTTCGTGGTGGAGGAGGGACAGTCGGCGATCAGCTTCTACGCGCGGACCGAGCGGCTGGTGATGATCTCGGTGAGCTGGCCCGACAGTGAGCAGGCGGTGCCGGCCGGTTTCGTGCACGTGCCCATCGCCGGCCCCATCCACAAGATCGAGTACGCCCTGCTGCGGCGCAAGGAGCAGCACCGCCTGCTGATGACCCAGTTCTGGAACATGGCCCGCGAAGTGGCCGGCGACCTGGCGGACAGGGAGCCGGCCGCGGCCTAGAACTGGACCACTTGCTCCTCGACCGTATCCTCGGCGCGCCGGCCATCCGCGCGGACGTCGCCCTGCAGTATCTGGCGAAGACGGGCGATGTAGATGGGCGCGGCGGCCAGCAGTACGCCGGCCATGTCGGCGAACATGAGCTTCGCGTTGAGCTCCTCGCCGTTGAACAGCGGTGCGATCCCCACGAGCAGCATCAGCCACATGGCGACCAGGGCGATGTCGCCGCGGCGCACGAAGGGCAGGCTGCAATAGGCGGCCGAGGTGATGCCGTAGAACAAGATGGCGCGCGCCTCGACGCTCTGCACGAAGCCGAAGGCGCTAGAACCGGTCAACGGCGTCACCACCAATCCCGCGCAGGCGAAGACCACGGCGACGGCGGCGGCGCGGGTCAGCTTGAGGTTGAGTTGCGAGTTCACGTTCCCAGCCCTGTGTTCGGAACGTGGTTCTACGAGCGTAAAGTCAACCCCGACTTAAGCGACTTGGTTTACCAGCGGTAAGGCTTAAGCGGATCGTGTCGCCTTCTTCCCTACGCCTTCGCGCGCCCATTCCCGCACAGGGGTGAAGGGCGGCGCCCAGGAGGCGCGGTGGCGCAGCCAGTTGGCCCCGTCGCAGACCATGGTGTGGCCGGTGATGTAGGAAGCAAACGGCGAGCAGAGGAAGGTCGCCGCCCAGCCGAGCTCCTGAATGTGCCCTTCGCGGCCGCCCGGCATCTGCTTGCGGCGAAGGTCCAATTCCGACCAGCTTCCCCGCATGTGGTCCGGCTTGTCGGTCATCGGAAACCAGCCGGGCGCCAGGGTGTTGATCCGCACCCCGTCGACGGCCCACTCCACGGCCAGGGTCTGGGTAAGGTTGACCACGCCGGCCTTGGCGGCGGCGGAGTGCGCTGAGCCTGGGCCGCCGGTCCAGGCGTAGGTGGCCCCTATGTTGAGGATCGCGCCCGGCCGGCCTGTGGCGACGCAGCGCTTATGCAATTCGCGCGAGCAGAAGAAGGTGCCATCCAGGACGATTTGGGTGACCGCGCGCCAGCCGTTGTCGCTGGTGTCCTCGGCTGGGGCCATGAAGCGGCCGGCGGCGTTGTTGACCAGCACGCCCACCGGGCCCAGCACCTCTTCGAACTCGTCGAAGGCGGCGGCGATGGAGGCGGAGTCGCGGACGTCCATGGCCACGCCATGGGCCTGGCCGCCGAGGGCCTCGATGGCCTTGACACCGTTCGCCCGGTGCTCGGCGCTGCGGCTGGCGATGGCGATCTTGCCGCCCATGCGGGCGAACATCTGGGCCATGCCCTTGCCCAGGCCCGTGCCGCCGCCGGTCACCAGGATGGTCTGGTCCTTGAAGGTGTCCTTGGGCATGAACGGGTGGTCGGCGGCATAGGGTTCAGGAAGAGCCATCAGTTCAGATCCCCTTGTAGGTCGGCTTGCGCTTCTCGCGCGCGGCGGCGCGGGCCTCCTGGTAGTCCTCGGTGCGGTAGAGCATGGTCAGCGCCGTCATCTCCTGGCGCAGGCCGTAGCGGACCATCTCACCGTAGATGCTGTTCACCAGCTGCTTGGCCACCGCCACGTGCATGGGCGGCTGGGCGGCGATCTTCAGTGCGATTTCGAGCGCCTTCTCATGCACCTTGTCGGCGGTGGTCACGAAGTCGGCGAGGCCCCACTCGTGGGCCTCGCGCCCGGAGATCACATCGCCGGTCATCAGCAAGTACTTGGCGCGCCCGGGCCCGGCCAGGGCGGTGGTGACCACGCTGCCGCCGCTGTCGGTCATGATGCCCCACTTGATCTCGGGCAGGGAGAGCTTGGCGTCCTCCGCCACCACGCGGATGTCGCAGGCCAGCGCCGTCTCGACCCCGCCACCGATGGCATGGCCGTGGACCGCGGCGATGATCGGCTTCTGGATGTCCATGGTGGCGAACTTGCGCCGCAGGCTTTTGCTGAGATGGGCGAAGTCGCTGACGCCCGGCGGGCGCTTGCCCAGGGCGGCCAGGTCGCGGCCGGAGCAGAAGGACGGGCCTTCGCCGCGCAGCAGGATGACACGGACCTCGGGGTCCTCGCGGGCCTTGTCCATCAGCGACTCGAAGAGCTCGCTGGCGGCGGTGTCGAGCGCGTTGTGGCGGTGTGGGCGGTTGAAGGAGATGGTGCCGACGCCGTCGGCCAGAGAATAGAGGATCGACGGGGGTTCGGACATGGCGGCACCTCGGTTTGTGACGACCTTAGATTGCCGACGTAAACCCGTCCTAGTGGAATGTGCGGGCCGCTGATGTGCGCATCGCCTAGGTGCTAGTCGGTGAAGACCACGGTCTTGCGGCCGTTCAGGATGATCCGGTCCTCCAGCGCCCAGCGCACGGCGCGGGCCAGCACCCGGCGCTCGATGTCGCGGCCCTTGCGGACCAGGGCGCCAGGCGTGTCGCGGTGGCTGATGCGCTCCACGTCCTGCTCAATGATCGGCCCTTCGTCGAGGTCGGCGGTGACATAGTGGGCGGTGGCCCCGATCACCTTCACGCCGCGGGCGTGGGCCTGATGGTAGGGCCGCGCGCCCTTGAAGCCTGGCAGGAAGGAGTGGTGGATGTTGATGCAGCGCCCCGCCAGCTTCCGGGAGAGGTCGTCCGACAGCACCTGCATGTAGCGGGCGAGCACGACGAGATCGGCGCCGGTCTGCCTGATCAGCGACCACAGGGCCGCCTCCTGCTGGGGCTTGGTCTGCGGGGTCACCGGCAGGTGGTGGAAGGCGACGCCCTTCAGGTCGGTGTGGGGGAAGGTCGCGGCCGGGTGGTTGGAGACAACGGCGGCGACATCCATGCGCAATTCGCCCTGCCGCCAGCGCCAGATCAGGTCCGCCAGGCAGTGATCCTGCTGCGAGGCCAGTATCATCACCCGCTTGCGGGCCCTGGGATCGCGCAGGGTCCAGTCCATGCCGAAGGGCTCGGCCAGCACCCCGATGGCGCCGCGCAGGTCGTCCAGGTCCGCCGAGGCCGCATCGAAGAGCACGCGCATGAAGAAGCGGCCCGTCTCCTCGTCGCCGTACTGCTGGGCGTCGAGGATGTTGGCGCCGCGCTCGAACAGCAGGGTCGAGACCCGCGCGACTATGCCCGGCCGGTCGGGGCAAGATAGGGTGAGGATCATCGGCGCCCCTGTAGGCCAGGGCGCGCCGGTCGGGAACCGCCCCGCGTCACGCGTTGCGGGCCATCAGCCCACCGTCCACCGGGATCACCGCGCCGGTGATGAAGGACGCCGCCGGCAGGCAGAGGCTCAGCGTCATGTGCGCCACCTCTTCCGGCGATCCATAGCGGCGAAGCGCCGTGCGGCGCTTGGCGTAGATCTCCCGGTCGGCCTCGGGATAACGCATGGTCATCGGCGTCAGGATCGGGCCGGGGCAGATGCAGTTGACCGTGATCCCCTCCCTGCCGAGTTCCACCGCCAGAGAGCGGGTGAGGCCGGTGACGCCGGCCTTTGCGGCCGAGTAGGGGCTGGCGCCCGTCGTCGCGCCCAGGGCCTCGGTGGAGGCGATGTTGACGATCCTGGGCGCCGGCGCGCGCCGCAGATAGGGCAGGGCGGCGCGGATCATCCGCTGCTGGGCGGTGAGCAGGATCGAGACGGCGCGGTCCCAAACCTCCTCGTAGGCGTCGCCGTCGATGGGCGAATAGGTGGCCACGCCGGCGTTGTTGACCAGGACGTCCAGCCGCCCGAACGACTCGGCCACGGCGGCGACCACCTGCCTGATGGCCTGGGCGTCCTGCACGTCCAGCGCCCAGGCCTGGGCGATCAGGCCCTCGGCGCAGATCTCCTGAGCCACCGCCTGTGCGCCGGCGCCGTCGCGATCGGTCACCGCCACATGGGCGCCCTCGCGCGCGAAGGCCCAGGCGGTGGCGCGGCCCATGCCGCTTGCCGCTCCGGTGATCAGGGCGACGGAGCCTACAACGGATCGGCTGAGAGGTGGGCTCATGGCGCTATGCATCCGGGACGAGCCGGATCAGGAAACCGCTGTCCGTGAGCAGATAGACATAGCCGTCCGGTCCCACGTCGATGTCGCGCAGGCGGTCGACGCCGCGCAGGACGGTCTCCTGCACGACCGCCCGATCGCCGTCCAGCACCACACGATAGAGCTCCATCTGCTTCATGGAGCCCAGGAGGGCCGCGCCCTTCCACCCGGGGAAGGCGTCCCCCTCGTAGAAGGTGAGCACCGAGAGCGCCGGCGATGGCGCGAAGGATATCACCGGCGGCTCGACGCCCGGCTGTTCTGGATTGGAGGCCTGCAGGCGGGCGTCGTAGGGATGGCCCCAGGTGACCACGGGCCAGCCGTAGTTGCGGCCCGGTCTGATGTGGTTGAACTCGTCCCCGCCGCGCGGCCCGTTTTCCGACGACCACAGCTCGCCAGTACGGTCGAACGCCAGAGTCAGCGGCTCGCGGAGACCATAGGCCCAGATGTAGGGATAGGCGTCCTTGCGCCCGAGGAAGGGGTTGTCCGGCGGGACCCTCCCGTCATCGGACATGCGCAGGATCTTCCCCCAGGGCGAGGCCAGGTCCTGGGCCGGCGACAGGGCAAGCGGCATCGGGTGGTCACGCCGGGACTCCGGTGTCCCGATGTAGAGGTGGCGGCTGGAGTCAAAAGCCATGCGCAGGGCGTTGGTGGACTGGGAGTTGAACTCCATGACGGTCTCGCCATCCACCCACTGATTGCCACGCAGGCGGCCACGGCTGATGGTGATGAGATTGGTCATCTCGCCGGTGGCGTCCGGCTTGTCGGCGCGGGCCGTGGCCACATAGATCCAGCCATTGATCCTGTAGTCCGGGTGGGTGATCACATCGAGCAGCGGCCGCTTATTGGTGCGCGGCAGCCCCGCAAGGACGCCGGTTGGCGCGCCAGCCACCGGCTCCGGCCGCAGCCTGCCGTTCTCCACCACCCTCATCCGCCCTGCCACCTCGGTGATCAGAATGCGGTTCCCGGACAGGAAGGCGAAGGCGTAGGGCGTGTCGACCTGGGCCACCTTTTCCACCCGGAAGCTGGCCCGCTCGGTGCGGACCACGCCCCTGGGGACGCCGGTCGGCTCATAGGCCTCGCGCAGGCCGGTGTTGTTGCGCATCGGCTTGGCGGCGCGGGTCTCGCGCAGGTAGTCGACCAGAGCCTTGATGTCCGGCTCCGACAGCGCCCCGCCGAACGCGGGCATGCTGGGCCTGAATCCCTGGCGGATGCTGCGCGCCACCTCCTCGTCGGAGGACCCATGCAGCCAGGTTGGGTCGGCCAGCGCGGGGCCCTGGCCGCCGCGCATCTCGACGCCGTGGCAGCCGGCGCACATCTCGCCGTACTTCTGCGCGGCGGGGGAGACCGCCACTAGCTGGGCCGACGCGAACGAGGGCGCGGCGAGCAGCATCAACGCCAGGAACGCGGGCCTTAGGCGGGACGTCACTTCGCCGGGACCAGCCGGATCAGGAGGCCGGTGTCGGTCAGCAGGTAGACGAAGCCATCCGGCCCGACGTTGATGTCGCGCAGGCGGTCGACGCCGCGCAGGACCGTCTCGCGCAGCACCACTCGGTCGCCGTCGAGGACCACCCGATAGAGCTCCATCTGCTTCATAGTCCCCAGCAGGGCGGCGCCCTTCCAGCCTGGGAAGGCGTCGGCCTCGTAGAAGGTCAGGACGGACAGCGCCGGAGACGGCACGAAAGAGGCCACAGGCTGTTCCACGCCCGGCTGTTCGGGGTTGGAGGCCTGCAGCCGGCTGTCATAGGGATGGCCCCAGGTGACGGTGGGCCATCCGTAGTTGCGGCCCGGCCGGATGTGGTTGAGCTCGTCGCCGCCGCGCGGGCCGTCCTCGGATTCCCACAACTCGCCCTTGTTGTCGAAAGCCAGCGTCAGCGGCTCGCGATGGCCGTAGCTCCAGACGTAGGGATAGGCGTCCTTGCGGTCGAGGAACGGGTTTCCGGGCGCCGGCTTCCCGTCGTCGGTCATGCGCAGGATCTTGCCCCAGGGAGAGGAGATGTCCTGGGCCCAACTCTTTTCCCGAGCGACGGGATGGTCGCGCCGGGACTCCGGTGTCCCGAAGTAGAGGCGGTTTTGGGAATCGAACGCCATGCGCTGGGCGTTGGAGGACTGGGTGGAAAGCTCCAGCACCACTTCGTCATCCACCCAGGCGTTGTCCCGAATGCGCCCGCGGTGGATCGTGGTGATGTTGGTGATCTGGCCGGTAACGTCGGGCTTCGGGTCCGGCCGCTGGGTGACCAGATAGACCCAGCCGTTGGTCTTGTTGTCGGGGTGGGCCATCACATCGAGCATCGAACGCTTGTTGAACCCCGGCAGGCCCTGCAGGACGCCGCTGGGCGCGCCGGCGACGGGTTCGCGACGCAGCTTCCCGTTCTCGATGATCCGCAGCCGCCCGGCCACCTCGGTGACCAGGATGCGGCCGTCCGACAGGAAGGTGAACCCGTAGGGCGTGTCCACATGGGCGATGGTCTCGACCCGGAAGCTCTCCCGCTCGGTCCGGACCACGCCCTTGGGAACGCCGGTCCGGTCATATGCCTCGGGCAAGCCGGTGTTCGAGGCCATGGGCTTGGCGATGCGGGTCTCGCGCAGATAGGCCACCAGCGCCTGGATTGCGGGTTCGGACAGGGCGGCGCCGAAGGCCGGCATGCTGGGCGGGTAGCCGTTGCGGATGCTGCGGGCGACCTCCTCGTCCGTGGAGCCGTGCATCCACACCGGATCGGTCAGCGAAGGGCCCTGGCCGCCGCGGGCCTCGGCGCCATGACAGCCGGCGCAGAGCTGGCCGTAGGTTTGGGCGGCCGGCTGGCCGCAGGCGAGAGTGGGCGCCGCCAGCAGGACGAGCGACAGCAACCAGGATTTCCAGGCGGACATGAACTTCTCCCCTCGCAGCCTCTCGGGGCTGATCCGGTGCAAAGGATAGTGTAGTGCGGTGGGCTTCGCCATGGGTCGCGTGCGATCCGGTGCAGGCGGCCGTGAGGGGGGATCATGGACGATCGCATCAAGCTGGAGATCCGCGACGGCGTGGCCGACGTTCGCCTGGCCCGGGCCGACAAGATGAACGCCCTGGACGACGCCATGTTCGACGCCTTGATCGGCACGGGCGAGCGGCTGAAGACCGAGCGCGGGGTCCGCGCGGTGGTGCTGTCGGGCGAGGGCGGCGCCTTCTGCGCCGGACTGGACACCGCCAACTTCGGCGCCATGGCCGCCGGCGGCCAGCAGATCGGCAAGCTGCTCACCAAGGAGCGGACCCCGGGCGGCGCCAACAGGGCCCAGCATGCGGTCATGGTCTGGCGCGAGGTTCCCGTCCCAGTGATCGCGGCCATCCAGGGCGTGGCGTTCGGCGGCGGATGCCAGCTGGCGCTGGCCTGCGACCTACGGTTCGTGACGCCCGAGGCGCGGCTCTCGGTGATGGAGATCAAGTGGGGGCTGGTGCCGGACATGGGCGGTTTGGTACTGCTCCGCGGCCTGGTGCGTGATGACCTGGCGCGCGAGCTGGTCTGGACCGGACGGCAGGTGGCGGGCGAGGAAGCCCGCGCGCTTGGGCTGGCCAGCCGGGTCTGCGCCGATCCGCGGGGCGAGGCCCTGGCCTTCGCGCAGGAGCTTGCGGGCCGCAATCCCGACGCCATCCGGGCGGGCAAGCGACTGCTCAACCTAGCGGCGGACGCTGACCAGGCTGAGATATTGCTGCAGGAAAGCCTGGAACAGACTGCGCTGTTGGGGACGCCGAACCAGATTGAGGCCGTCATGGCTAATCTGCAGAAGCGCGCGCCCGTCTTTTCCGATCGGTGAGATCCAGATGGCCAAAGCCAGCATGCTCGCGACCCTGTCCAGCCTGGCCCTAGCGTCCGGCCTGACGCTGGCGCCGCCGGCCGCGGCCTGGGCGGAGGAAGCAGCGGCGGCCGCCACCACCTTCGACACGGTCATCGTCACCGCGCGCAAGCGGGCTGAGGCCGCCCAGTCGGTGCCAATCGCGATCAGTGTCTACGATCAGAAGGCCATCGAGACGCTCAACATCCGCACGGTGGAGGATCTGCGCTTCACCGCGCCCTCGGTCTATGTGGCGCAGTCGACGTTCCGGGCCGACACCGTGAACATCACCATTCGCGGCCAGCGCAATTTCGACTCCACCGGCCTGCAGTTCGACACCGCCGCCGCGCTCTATGTGGATGGGGTCTACTATGCCCGGCCGGTGGGGCTGAACGGCACCTTATTCGACGTGGATACGGTGCAGGTGCTCAAGGGGCCACAGGGCACCCTGGTTGGCCGCAACACCACCGGCGGGGCGATCCTCTACCAGACCCGCACGCCGGCCGACGTGTTCGAGGGCTACCTCAAGGTCACCGGCGGCGACTACGACCGCCGCGAGGTCGAGGGCGCGATCAACATCCCCCGGGGCGAACACCTGGCCTTCCGCGCGTCGGGCGCCTACAGCGACATCGACGGCTATATCAGGAACTTCTACGTCGATCC
>CANJKG010000036.1 GCA_947474775.1 Caulobacteraceae bacterium
GGCGACGATCTCTTCCGGCTTGTGGTGCTTCCTTGCCATCGTTCCATCCATCCAAAATGGTCCTCGGACCAACATAAGGGATGGATCACTTCAAGGGGGTCAGACCAATCTTCGCGATCAACCGGCGCGCGGATGTCGTGAACCTCAGCCTGAGCGGTCCGTCGACCCCGCTGCTGGCGAGGCTGCTGGACGCCGCGCTGCGCAAGGGCGCGACCGTCGTCGGCGCCTTCGATCAGAATCTTCCAAACGGCGGTTTTCCCGCATCGCATCCAGGGGTTATAGCCGTAGGCGCGGAACCGGCGTCGATGGCGGGGCCCATGTACGTGGCTCCCGGCCGCGACGTGCTCACCACCGAACCCGGCGGACGCTGGGGACTGGTCAATGGAAGCTCCTATGCAGCGGCGCATGTCAGCGGACTGTTCGCCCTGCTCAAGGAACGGCGCGAGCCTCTTCAGGGCGGCCTGGTCCGCATGTCGCCCAACACCCAGTGGGTCGACCCCTGCGCGAACCTCCTGCGTCTTTCAGGGCCCTGCGACTGCACCTGCGCCCGCGTCGCCACTTCCGCGGCGGCGCGACATTAAGGCGCCTGGCGTCTCCGCGCTGGTTCGCGCGTTTCCCATCGTCCTGACGCTCTGCCTGGCCGGGCCCGCCAGGGCGCAGATCGGGGCCAGCCTGACCCTGCAGTCGGAAGACCGCTATCGCGGCCGGACGGTGAGCGACCAGAAGCCCGCCCTGAGCCTAAATGTGTCCTATGACCACCGGAGCGGGGCCTACCTCGGGGGCGTCATCACCGGCGGGCCCACGCGTTACGATGGCATGGAGGTGCTGCGCCACGTCACCTACGCGGGCTATGCGATCACGCCCCGGCGTGGGCCGTCCTTCGACGTCGGCGTCAGCAACTACCACGTCGCCGACTATCGGGTCCGCAGGCGCACCGTGGACTACACTGAGGTCTACGCGGGCGTGCTCACCGACCACTTCAGCGTAAGAGTCCATTACGCGCCCGACTACTACGACACGGGCGCTAAGACGATCTACGCCGACCTCGGCGCGTCCCTTCGGCCTGCGGAGAGCATCCGGCTCTTCGCCCACGCGGGCCTTCTGACCCCTGTCGGCGGCCGCCCGGGGGCGCGGCGCAAGCGGTACGACTTCAGCGCCGGGATCAGCAAACAGTTCGCCAGGACCCAGGTCAGCGCCACCTGGACCAACATCGACCCCCAGGTCATCTACGCCAACGGCGACCGGGACAAGCGCAACGCCCTGGTCCTCACCGCCAGCTATTTCTTCTAGCGCCTGATTGTCGAGCACGATGCGATCAGACGATTCCGTCTGATCGCATCGTGCTCTAGGGCCGGCCGTACATCGTGAGCTAACGCGCGCCAGCGCCGGGCTCGGCGCGGTAGCCGGAGACCAGTGGCCTTTGGACTGCCGGCACGGCCAATCATCCCCGCGCTGACGCGGCTATCTGCCCTGAGCGTGAAAGCACCGCGCTCAGGTCACAACGACCCGCGTCCTGCCCAGATTGTTGACCCGCCGCAGCCGGCTGTTCACGTCGCCGTCCCGATGCGAGGTGACCCGCGCCACCGGGAAGTAGGTCCCCGGCTTCGAGAAGGCGTAGGTGGTCGAGATCTCGACCCTGGCGTCGCGGCCATCTATCCCCGGCTGCTTGAGCGGGAAAGCGCCCAGTCCCTCGAAATCCCACTCCACCGACACGATCGCTCCGGCGTCCTTCGGGACCTCCGCCGCGACTGTGAACGTCACCGGCTGGCCGACCTTCACGTCGGCGCGGACGCCGCCGTTCGCCTTGGCGTGGACCACCGGCTGGATGCCGCCGCGTTCCGCCGCTGTGGCCGGGAAGATGAAGGCGCCGTTGGGCGTGTAGGTGTAGGTGTCCACCGCTGGCCGCTTGCCCTCCTCCACCCAGGCGACCAAGTCGTGCAGGTTCTGCTCGATATGGCCGCTCGAATTGATCAGCCGCGCCGCGGGCGCCGGCTTCATCGGCATCCGTGGCGGCCCGCCATGCTCGGCATACTGCACCCAGCGCAACTGGATGATGTCGGCGCCCTTGCCGCCGACCTGCTCGTTGACGTCCTGCACGTAGCGGATCGCCGTACCCGGCCAGATCGAGGAATCGTGGGTGTGCTGGACAAAGAACACCTTCATCTTCGGCGCCGCCGTGAAGTTCGGCCCGAACAGCGTCTCCTTATGATGCACCGCCGAGCGCTGCGGATAGATCGGCCGGTCGTCGATGGTGAAGGTCCGCCACTGGTCGGTATTGCCCCGGCTGATGTGGTGGCGGGCGAAGTAGCAGTAGGCGAGGAAGTGACGGTTATCGAGCTTGATGCGGTCGCCGACGGCCACGTCCCTGTACTTCAGGTTCCCAGCCTGGCCGATGCCGTCGCAGAACACGCTGTCGCCGGCGTCGCCCACCACCCAGAGCTGGCGCCCGGCCGCGCGGCCGCTCGCGAGCTTCATCGAGGATCCAAGCAGGTAGCCCTTGGGCTTCTCGAACTCGATCGCCAGGACCATGTCGGGCGGAAGGCTGGCGCCGCGCTGGGCCATGGGTGAAGCGGCCTCGGGCGCGCCGGCCGCCACCCGGGCGGCCATCTCGCGGGCGGTCACGAGCTTCTTCACTACAACCTCGGTGTCGATCAGGTCGTCCTTCACCAGGTGCGGCGAGTCGTGGCCCACATAACCGGGCTTGCTCCAGAAATCGGTCCAGTAGCCGGGGTCCTCACGGATCAGGGTCTCGGAGTTCCAGGCCCAGGCGCCGATCTGGCCGGCGGGATAGGCGATCATGAACTCCTGTCCGCGCGGGAAGCCCAGTTCGTAGAGCTCGGTGAGCGCCTCGCTCTGGGCCTGGTTCAGGTGCTCGAAGGGATTGCCGCCGCCGCCGGGCTCCACCGCGTCGATCACCAGGTGCAGCTTGTCGCGCAGCATCCGCTGGACGTTGAACAGCGTCCCGAACGCATGCGAGCTGTAGTAAGCGGGCTCCTTGGGGTCGTACCGCTTCAGCTCCACCGGTCCGCCGCCCATGAACGGCAGCGCTCCGGCCCAGACGTCGCCGCCGTTCTCGGCGCAATTGACGGAGCGCCTGGCGCCGCCGGAACCGCCGTAGACATAGCCGTGATGCGGCGCCTGGCCATAGATCTTCTGCGCCAGGTACTTGCCGAAACGCGCGCTCTCCGCGCTCGCCCGCCAGCCATAGATGCTGGCGTCCTGCCCGGCCTTGCGGCACTCGGTCGTGCCGATGTGGCCCTGGTTGCTCTCCACCAGATAGGCGCCCAGGCTGACCGCCAGCCCCAGCTGGTTGCCCAGCTGGGAGTAGACGTTGGCCGGATCCGGATTGGCCTGTACGAGCGCGCCGGGTTCGGTCCCGCCCGGCCCGCCCTGCAGGAACTGGATGAAGCGACCCTTGTAGACGCTCTTCTCCGGGAAATAGAATGCGTAGCGGGTGTCGTTATCGTCGAACCCGCCGATGATCAGCCGGTGCGGCTGGGGAAGCTCGCGCGCCTCATCCCTGAAGATCACCGGCCTGCCGAAGAACTTGTCGGTGGAGACATAGGCCTTGGCGGCCCCGGACAGCGAGGACACGCCACCCTGCGCCGCCTGCGCCACGGAGGCCATCGCGCCCACTGCGACCATCGCGCCCGAGCCCACGAGCAGCTCCCGGCGCCTCACATGCAGGTCCGGGCCCGCATCATCCACCCGCTTGTCACCCATCAGAGATCCTCCCGTAACGTCCATTTTTGACGCTTGTGCAGAGCTTACAGTCCCCAAAGCGGATGGCGATAGAGCTTGTCTAGCGGGACCGCCCAGAAAGAGGTTTCTATTTGGCGGCGGACGCCTTGCCTCCTGTCGGGCCAGCGCACAGTATGAACGCAAGCCTGGAACAAGGGCGCTCGGATCAGGGAGGGTTAGGCATGAAGCGTGTCGCGCTTATGGGCGGTTGCGCCTTGTTGGCCGCCATCGGGATCACGGCCCTGGCGGGAACGGTCACCGCACAACCATCTGCGAGCCTCGCCTGTTCGGTGGACGCCCTTCAGGCCGCGGCGCCAGCGGACACCATCGTCTTCTCCGCCGATCGGGTGGCGAATCCGGTGTCGCATTGCCGCGTGGAAGGCTTCGTCACGGCGACCAACCCCGGACCAAACCGGGCCTATTTCCGCCTGCAGCTGCCCGACAAGGCCCTGTGGAAGGGCCGCTTCTACTTCATCGGCCTGGGCGGGGCGGCCGGCTATGTGCCAACAGATTCGCAGATCCCGCCCGGCAATCCCCTGGTCAAGGGGTTCGCGGTGGCAGGCACCGACACCGGTCACAAGGGCGACCTGCTGGACTGGGGCTTCCTCGCCGATCCGGTGAAGACGCTCGACCATCGGGACCGGGCCGCCCACCTGACCACAGTGGCCGCCCAGAAGCTCACCCGCGCCTACTACGGCGCCTCGAAGATGTGGCGCTACCACACCGGCTGTTCCGGGGGCGGACGCATGGGCGGCGAAGCGATCACCCGCCATCCCGAAGACTATGACGGCGTCCTGCTCGGCGACGGGCGGGTCAACACCCTCACCCGTCTGGGCGCCGGCATGTACAAGTTCATCCATTCCTCGCAGGTGATGAACCGCGAACCCGGCGCCTGGCTGTCGCCGCAGAAGCTGCAGATGGCGGACAGGAAGGTCACCGAGGCCTGCGACCTCACCGACGGCGCCAAGGACGGGATCGTGTGGGATCACCGTGCCTGCAAGTTCAATTTCAACACCATCAAGTGCAAGTCCGGCGACGGGCCCGATTGCCTGACCCAGCCGGAAATCACCAGTATCAGGCAGCTTCTCGATGGCCCGCGCGGCGCCAAGGGGGAACAGTTCGCCGAGGGCTGGCCGATCAGCAACATGAGCATGTGGTCGATGTTCCTCGGACAGCAGGCGCCGCCGTGGTCGAGGTCGGCGACCCCGCAGAACATGTCCCTCGCCTCGGCGGGATACATCATCGCCGCCACCCGGGGCAGCGGCTTCTTCGGCGCGGATTTCGACCCGCTGAAGTTCGACATCAAGGACCCGAAGAACATCGATAAATGGGAGACCCTGTCGCGCGCGCAGCAGTTCGAGGGCTCGCCCGACCTGACCCAGTTCGAGAAGACCGGCGGCAAGGTGATGCTGTTCGTCGGGGTCAGTTCACCCTGCTGCTCCAACCTGGAGATGCAGCGTTACGTGGACAAGGTGACTAGCGAACGGGGCGCGGCCAAGGCCCGTGAGTACATCGCCATGTATGAGTTTCCGGGCATTGGGCACTGTTCCGGCGGTCCCGGTCCCCAGGACGGGCCGGACCGGCTGATGGACGAGCTGGTCGCCTGGGTGGAGGACGGCAAGCAGCCCGGACCGCTGGTCACCCATCACGGTGCGGACAAGGTGAAGATGGTCTTCGCGGCCAACGCCGATACGCCGATCGTGCCCAAGGAGCTCACCGGCGACCGGCCGATCCCCATGCCGAAGGACACCGGCGTATCCCGAGACTTCCTGCTCTGTCCTTATCCGCAACGCTCGGTGTTCGATAAGTCCAAGGCGGCGACGCCGGGCGCCGTGCTCGACGCCGCGAACTGGTCGTGCCGCTGACGCAAGCGCCCCGCGCGTCGCGGGATCTGAGAACATGTGGCCGTTCGGGCCACGCCACGGGATCCGATCGCGTGGTCCGATCATAGAGGGAGATGTCCATGACACGGCGGATTTTGGCTCTTAGTTGCTCGGTCGGGGCCCTCGCCATGGGTCTCGGCGCGCTCGTTTCCGTCGGCCCGTTCGCACGCACGGCCGCGCACGCGGCCGGTCCCGGTCTGGCCTGTTCGGTGGACGCCATCCAGGCGGCGGCGCCGCCGGATACCGTGGTGTTCTCCGCCGACCGCGTGGCCACCCCCGTGCCTCACTGCAAGGTGGAGGGCTTCGTGACCTCCACCAACCCCGGGCCGAACCGCAACTACTTCCGGCTGCAGCTGCCGGCCAAGGAGAACTGGAAGGGCCGCTTCTACTTCATCGGCCTGGGCGGCTCAGCGGGCTACGTTCCCACCAACTCCCAATTTCCCGCTGGCAACCCCATGGTGAAGGGCTTCGCCGTCGCAGGCACCGACACCGGCCACCGCGGTGACCTGCTGGACTGGCGCTTCCTGGACGACCCCGCGAAGATGCTGGACCACAAGAACCGGGGCGGCCACCTCACCACCGTGGCGGCCCAGGCCATCACCAAGGCCTACTATGGCGTCACGACCATGTACCGCTACCACTCCGGCTGTTCCGGCGGCGGTCGCATGGGTGGCGAAGCGCTCACCCACTATCCCGAGGACTACGACGGCGTCCTGCTGGGCGAGCGCTCAGGCATCAGCAACAACAAGCACCTGGAATTCAGCAACTACCGCTTCATCCATAACGCCCAGGCCATGAACCGCGAGCCTGGGGCATGGCTCTCGCCCGCCAAGTTGAAGATGACGGAACAGAAGGTGACGGCGGCCTGCGACGCCTCCGATGGCGCGGTGGATGGCATCGTCTGGGATCACCGCGCCTGCAAGTTCGATTTCAACACCATCAAGTGCAAGGCGGGCGACGGGCCCGATTGCCTGACCCAACCGGAGATCACCAGCATCAAGGCGATCCTGGATGGTCCACGCGGTCCGGACGGACAGCGGTTCGGCGTGGGCTGGCCGATCACCAACATGAGCACCTGGTCCGGCTTCCTGGGCCAGAATCCACCGCCCTGGACGCTCTCGCCGTCGGCCGCCGACCGGGACAGGACGGCGGCGACCCACATCATTCCATACACCCGCGGGACGGCGATCTTCGGCGCCGACTTCGATCCTCTCAAGGTGGACCTCAGGGACAAGACGATCATCGACCGTTGGGAACAGTCGGCCCGCACGCTCGGCTTCACCGAAGTGCCCAATCCCACTGGATACGAGCGGGCTGGGGGCAAGCTCATGCTGTTCGTGGGGGTGAGTTCGCCGTGCTGCTCGAACCTGGAGATGATGGAGTGGGTGGACCGGTTCACCCGTGAGCTCGGCCCTGCAAGGGCGAACAACTTCATGGCCATGTACCAGGCGCCCGGCGTTGGCCACTGCTTCGGCGGGCCGGGCCCTCAGGACGGCGCCGACGTGGTCCTGCAGGCCCTCGCCGACTGGGTGGAGAAGGGCAAGCGTCCAGGGGGCATCGTCGCCCATCGGGGAGCGGAGCGGGTCAAGCTGATCTTCGCCGCGGACACCGACGTGCCGGCGCTGCCGCTGGAGCTCACCGGCGGCAAGCCGCTGCCGAAGCCTCTGGAGAACGGCCAGACCAGAGACTTCCTGCTGTGTCCCTATCCCCAGAAGTCGGTGTTCGACAGATCGAAGGCCGGCGTCCCCGGCGCCGTGTTCGAAGCCGCCAACTGGTCGTGCAAGTGAGCGGTCGGGACGGGGCCTTCCGAGGCCCTTCCCGCCGCGCGGTGGTCGCAGGCGCCAGCGCGCTCGTGACCTCAGGCGCGTCCACCGTCGCCTCGGCGGCGCCTGGCGCGATCGCCGTGAGCGGTCCGATCGCCGGCAAGCCGGTCCTGGCGCTCGGTTCCTACGACCTGGGCGCGTTCGGCTATGTGGTGGAGGAGTTCTTTCTCTCGGGCGCCGCGCGGTCTTTCAGGGCGACGACACCGCTTGAAGTGGACGGCCGCTGGAAAGCCGAGCCGACCGGCCAGACAGCGGCCTACACCACGCGGATCGTGGTGGTGCGCCCCGCCCAGCCGGCCAGGTTCAACGGGTCCGTGGTGCTGGAGTGGCTGAACGTCAGCGGCGGAAGGGACGGATGTCCCGACTGGACAATGGCCCACAGGGAGATCCTTCGCAGCGGCGGGGCCTATGTAGGCGTCTCGGCGCAGAGGGTCGGTATCGAGGGCGGTCCCAGCCTCAACACCTCAAGCGCGCCGTTGAAGAAGGCCGATCCCGAGCGCTACGCCACCCTGTCCCATCCCGGCGACGCCTACGCCTACGACATGTTCTCCGACGCAGGGCGGGTCGCTCGTGGCCAGGGCTCGGCCAAGGTGCTGGGAGCGCTCTCGGCCAAGCAGGTGCTGGCCATGGGGGAGTCGCAGTCGGCCGCCTACCTGACCACCTACGTCAACGCCATCGATCCCCTGGCCAGAGTCTTTGACGGATTCCTCATCCACTCACGCGCCGGCGTGGTGGCGCCGGTGGAGGGCGGATCCTTCGGGACGATGGCGAACATGCCCGTCGGCATCCGGATCCGGACGGACGTGAGAGCGCCGGTCCTGACCGTGCTCACCGAAACCGACGTGCTGGGGATGATCCGGCCGGGCTTCTCGGCCCCCACGGGGTACTGGACCGCCCGCCAGCCCGATTCGGACAGGCTGCGGACCTGGGAGGTCCCCGGCACCGCGCATGCGGACACCTATATGGTCGCCGCCGGCGTCCTCGACGCCGGGCCTGACTCCCTGCCCCGGGTCGCCGCGGCCGCCCTGCCCAAGCTCGAGGTGTCGGGTATGAAGCTCGACAAACTGCCCAACAGCAGTCTCGCCCACCCCTTCGTCCTCACCGCCGGCTATGCGGCGCTCGTGCGCTGGGTGCAGACCGGAAAGGCGCCCGTTCGAGGGGAACCTATCCAGACATTGCCGCCGGCGGGCGCCGGGGAGAACGCCACGCTCGTCGTCGACGAACACGGCAACGCCAAAGGAGGGGTTCGCAACCCCTGGCTCGATGTTCCCACCGCGCGGCTCGCCGGATCCGGGAACAGCGGTGGCGGCTTCGCCTTCCTGATCGGCGTCACCGAGCCCTTCGACCGGGCCAAGATGGCCAGCCTCTATCCGGGTGGCCGTTCGGACTACCTGAAGCGGTTCGACCAGGCGCTAGGCTCGGCGATCGAGGCCGGCTTTATCCTGGCGGCGGACCGGGATGATATCCGCACACTGGCGGAACTCATGTACCCCGCCTGAATCCGATCTGAGCCGATCCGGCTCCGTATCCTCAAGCTCAGCAGTATCCACGTCCCGGATGAAACCATCCGGGACGTGGAGTGACCTCTAGAACTCGTAGGACACCTCCATGAACCACATGCGCGGTTCATTGGCGATGAACGGGGTGATGCCTGCGATGGTAAGGCCGCCCGAGCCGCCCGTATTCACGGTCTTGTCGAACAGGTTGGTGACCGAGACCGCCGCGCTGACCTTGCTGCCATTAATGCTGCGCCAGTCGGCCCGGAAGTCGGCCAGGGTGTAGCCGGCCATGACATTGGGCACGGAGAGGAGGCCGAACACCGTCTGCTTGGGCACCTCGTTGCCGGCGGTCAGCGAGGTGTTGGAGTCGGCGGTCCCCCACTGGCCTTTGGAGCGATAGTAGATGTTCATTCCGAGCGTGATGTCCTCGCCCGTCCAGCCTTCCAGGCGCAGCTTGGGCTGGATGCCGAAGCGCCACTTCGAGGTCTCCTTGAAGTAGTCGGGCCTGAAGTTGGTGGTCGTGCCGATCTGAGGGCCGTTGTTCGGGCCGACCACGACGATGGTCCCCTTCACGTGGTCGATGATGGCCTCGGTGCCCGCCGGGAGGAGCGCCGCGGTGATGACGCCGCCCACGTGGCACTGCGGGCGATAGAACTGGGCGGCGCACGTCACGCGCTCGGTCCATTCGTCATAGGTCGCGTCGGTCAGGGCGAAGAAGCCGGCCAACTCGAACCAGTCGGTGGGGAAGATCGTGGTCTCGAATTCGATCCCCTGGATGACGCCGTCGGCCAGGTTGCCGGTAACCGTCAGGGCCTGACCGGCGATGCCGGAACTCCGCTGGATGTCCTTGTACCAGGCCTTGTAGGCGGCGACGTTGGTCCGGCCTCTCATGCCGCCAATGGTCCAGTCGGACTTGAAGCCGATTTCGGCGTCGGTCAGCGTTTCAGGGCCGAATTTCCGCAAAGGCGAATCGATCGGGGTGTTGTTGTTGATGCCGCCCCCCTTGTAGCCCTTGCGCGAGGTCACATAGACCAGGTTGTCCGGGGTGATCTGCCAGTCCAGGGACAGGGTGTAGTTGTTGAACGACGCCTTCGGGACGGTCACCTCGGTGATCGGGGCGTTGGCGAACGGCTCGTTCCTCTGGGCGATCGCCACCTGGATGCCGTTCACGGTCGCGAAGGTCACGGGCTGCACGGTGGTCTGGGCCTGCCGCCACTCCTGGGAACGGCGATAGCCGGCCGTGAAGTGCACATTCTCCAGGACCTCGAAGGTGCCCTGGGCGTAGGCCGCCTGGGCAAAGCCCAGGTTGCGGTTGACCACCACGCAGGGCGTGCCGGCCGGGATGCGATAGACGTTCGTGCAGGTCGCCGCCGCCGTGGGCAGGCCCTGGGACACCGTGGACGCCAGCGAGACGATGGTCGTCGGGCCGCCGAACTCCCGCTGGTTGGGCTGGCGCTTGTAGAACAGGCCAGCCTGCCAATCCAGCCGGCCGCCGAAGGCCTTGCCGATGAGCTGGAGCTCGTTGCTCCAGTTGCGGGCGGGCCAGCCGCCGGTCCAGGCGGACGAGCCGTCCGGGTTCTTGACCGCGCCGGTGTCGATCGCCGGGATGTCGGTGCCGTCCGTGTCGATGAGGGCGCCGCGGCCCCTTTGCCAGTAGAGGCCGAAGATGTTCTTGATCGACAGGTTGTCGCTGATGTCCCAGCGGGTCTGGTTGGCCAGGCCGTGGCTTCTGACCTCGCTGTGGCGATCGTAGTTGTAGAGGATCGCGCGCGGGCCGAGCGCCACCTGGCGGGCCAGGCGGTCCTCGACGATCTGCCCCCAGCTCAAGCCGGCGGGCGCCGGCTGTCCGGTGAGCGCCAGCCAGTGCGCCGCCAAGGTCGGGTTGTTCGCCGGGATGAGGTCGCGATTGGCGGCGCTGAGGAAGAATTGGTTGGCGTAGAGCACGCCCTGGCCGGTGCCGTTCAGCTTCGAGCGGAGAGCCGAATAGACCGTGTAGTTCTCGAAATTATCAAAAGGCTTGAACACAACGGAGGCCCGCCAGTCGGCGGTGTCGACGTTGTCGAAATCGACCGGATCCGACAGGCCCCGCGGGCCGGAGAAGGACGCATAGCCCTTGGTGAAGCCATCGCGGATGCGGAACTGGCCGGCCAGCCGGACCATCAGCCTGTCCTCGATGATCGCGCCGCCGACGGCGGCTTCACCGCCCTTGTAGTTGAGGTTGCCGAGCTGGATGCGGGCGTAGGCCTCGATCTCGTTGCCGGGCTTCTTGGGCGTGAAGAGGATCGCCCCGCCAGTGGCGGTCTCGCCGAACAGGGTGCCCTGTGGGCCTTTCAGGACCTGAACACTTTGCAGGTCATAGTAGGCGACGGGGAAGTTCGGGACGTCAGCGAAATAGAGCGCGACGCTCGACTGTTGGGTCATGGACGTGGTGCCCTGGCCCCGGATCGTCGGTTGGAAGCAGGCGTTGCGGTTGCCGCTGCAGGACGAGGCCTGCAGGCTGGGCGACAGCTTGTTGAGGTCCTGGGTGCTGTTGACGACCAGTTCCTTCAGCCTCTTGTCGCTGAAGGCCGACACCGCGATCGGCACCTGCTGGATATTCTCCTCGATCTTACGGGCGGTGACCACCACCTCCTCGATTTGATACCCCGTCCTGGCGGGCTGCTGAGCGGCCGCGACGCCCGGGACAGCGACAAGGCCCGCGGCGAAAGACGTCGCGGCAAGGCCGGTGCAAGCAAGCCAGATCGACTTCGTTTTCAATTTATTCCCTCCCCATAGCCACATCTCGCTGGATGCAATCAGGTGCTTATTTATGCATGGATGGCTGCGGCGCGCACCATGGAAACAGACACTATTTTATGTACCGAACCATTTCCGCCTACCTTAATCGGCGGACCGAGGCCGTTTTTTTTTGCGGCGATCGTGAAGTGGCCAGGTCCGCCCCGCGCTACCGCCATCAGCGAGCCACCGGCGCCTGGATGAATTCCACGACGTAGCCATCCGGATCGTAGACCATACCGAAGGCATTGCCGGGCCGCTGGTCACTCGGCTCGCTGCGCACCTGGTAGCCGGCGGCCCTCAGCCGGTCGACAGCCGCACGCACGTCAGGCACCTTCAATCCGACCCAGGTCAGCTTCGCGGTTTCCCGGGTCGGCGTGAGCCCCTGCTCCTTGATGATGACCAGAAAGGGATCGGCCAACGATCCCGAGAAATTCAGCGGGATTTCGGTGAAACGAGCTGACTTGTCGATCTCGCGCGGCGGGCCGCCGCCGGCGCGGCTGAGGCCCACGAGGCGGGTGTAGAAATCCAGGGATCTATCCAGATCCGAGACCGTGATCTTGGCCAGCAGGAATTCCGAGTCCTTGGAGCCCATCTTCGTAGGCGGGCGTGGGCCTGTCTGGGCAAATGCGGGACCTGCGAGCATACCGGCCATGCAAAGAGCGGCGATCGTCCTGAGCACGTTCTTCCTCACCGCGTTAAGCGTCCTGCCCACCCGAACCGCGAGCCATCGTCTTGAGGGCCGCCACTGCGGAGGATCGAGGTGTGTCAGTCACCTCAGTTTTCCACCTGGGCGCCAACTACCCTGATGGCGTTGAAACCGGACTGGCCACCGTGGTCAAGGGAGTGGCCCAGAATCTGGGCGGGGTATTCGTCGCCGACGAAGGTGTAGGCCGGCCGGCCGCGCCAGGCCCAGGCCTTGATCCGGGCGGGCGCCTCGCTGGACAGGTAGGTCAGGCCCCTGGGATCTCCGTAAATCGGACTGGCCACGTCCACGACGGACCATTCTCCTACCGACCTTGCAGTGGGCGCCGCCCGGTAAAGCCGCCATTGCTTGTCGCATTCCTCGGGCAGGCCGCAGACCAGCGACCATGAGGCGGCCGCGTCACCCGGATCGTCGCAGGCGACGCCGTCCACCCGCGACATGCCGCATGAGAAGACATAGAGGGTCATGCCCTTACGGTCGGTGTAGACCCCGCCCAGGATGCTGAGGCCGGTCGTGATGTCCGAGGGCAACTGCGGCGCGGGCCGATAGACGGCGACCGCCCAGCCGCGCTCCACCTCGCCGTCCTCCACATCCGTGGGGGACATGTAGAGCGCCTGGCCCTTGAACGCATACTGCTTGCGGCCGTAGCCGGCGTCGACGATCGACCAGTCGTCGCGGGGGCGGGCCAGGGCTGAGGCCCTTAGCGGCTCGGGCTCGGCGCAACCGGAGCAGACGCGCTGCACCCCTTGGCGCACGTAGAGCGGACGGCCGTCATCCAGCGCCAGCACCAGGCCTTCCGGCCGACGGATGAGCTTCAAGCCGGGGGGCAGGTCGAGCGGCGCCAGGGCGGGTCGCCAGCTGTCCTCCAGGCCCCGGCGGCTATAGCCGAGGCCGTTCACATCGCCGGGCTTGATATCGCGGTTGGAGGCGTAGAGGGGGTGGCCGTCGTAGGCCCACTGCTTGCTCCCGTCGTAACGGGCGACCAGCGACCAAAGGCCCTGCGGCGTAGCGTCGGGGGCGGCCGCCAGCGCGAACCACTTGTCGATGCAGGTCTTACGCTTGTCGGCCGCAGGATAGGGCATGGTCTCCCCGGTGACGATCTTCTCGCCGGCGTACCGCTCATTGGTGCACAGCGACTTGCCCGGCGCGCTGTCCTCCCGCGTCCAGGTGTAAAGGGTCATTCCCGCCGCGGTCGCGAAGACCAGGCCGTCCTGCGTCCACCGGGTCGTGACGGGAGGGCCTGAGGCCAGTGCTCCGCTGGCTGCGAACGTCACCAACCACGCCAGCGCCAGCCCGAGGAATTTCATCCCATGCGCCCCCATGCTCGCGCCATCCTCAGACCAGCATCTCGCTGATTTCCCGCGTGGCCTGCATGGACTGGGTTCCCCACGAGCTGGTGGGCACCCCCATCAGCCGCTGGCAAGTGTAGCCCAGCGCCGTGGCGGCCTGTTCCTTGCCGTCGATGTGCAGTCCGGTCCTGACCCGGCCGTTGAGGCTGCCGGCCGTGAACATGGGTATGCTCTCCAGCGAATGGACCTTGGCGAACTGGCAGTCGGTGTGGGCGTAGACCAGCGAATGGTCGAGCAGGCTCCCGTCACCTTCCCTGGTGTTGGCCATCGCCTCGACGAAATAGGCCCAGTTCTCGATCGCGCGGTCCACGAACCACGAGGCGTTGGGCTGGATACCCTTGTCCGGGTCCACCGGCTCCTCGTGAGTCAGGATGTGGTGGGTGCGTTCGCTGCCCTGCCGCACCAGCGAGGCGGCGCTGTCGGAATAGACCATGTTGAACACCTTGGTCTGGTTGCAGGCCAGGGCCATCATCAGGAGGTCGGTCATCGCCTTGTGGCGGACGTCCACCACCTCCACATCGACACCGATGCCTGCCTCCTTGCCGTGGGTCTTGGGGATGACGCAGTTCGGCGCCGGCGGCGGCTTCTGGAGCTGCAGTTCAAGGCGGCCTTCAAGCTCGCGGATTGAGGTGAAGTACTGATCGAGACGCTGGCGGTCGCTGGCCCCCAGATCGCGCTCCAGGCCCTTGGTCTCCTCCAGCACGCCAGACAGCACGCTCTTACGAAGCATGGTGGTCTCGTCGGGGGTGAAGGTGGGCGAGTTGGGATCCTGGAACTCCGGCCCGAACATCTTCTGATAGAACTCCACCGCCGAGGTCTCCGGCGGATTGACGGCGTCGGCGCTGCGGAAGCTGTAGCTGTCGCGCGCGACCCCGGTGCCCGCCAGGGTGAGCGAGCGGAACCGTGAGCCCGCGCCAACCGCGTCGGAGATGGTCACGTCCAGGCTCTCGCCCGGCAGCCCGCCCCGGCTCGCCGGGACGGAGCCGCACCGTAAGGCGACCCAGCCGGTATAGTGGCACAGGTTCGACTTGCCATCGGTGAAGACGTTGTAGTTGCTGAAGAGGTTGATGTGCTTGCGCACCTTCTCCAGCGGCTTCATCTGGGCCCGCATCTCGTAGTCGGCGCCGTATTTCGTCGGCAGGAAAATCTCCTTGTCCACGCCCAGGCCCCAGAACCAGGTGCCGAAGCGCGCCGGCAACGGCTGGCCGGCCGCGAGCGCGGAACCGTTCTCGTTCAGGAACATGTCCAGGAAGGGCAGCGACACCGTCACGGCGCCTCCACGCAGCAGGCCCTTGAGCAGGCGGCGGCGGGTCGGATTTCGCGTGGTCCTAATCAGCATGACTTATCCCCGTCATGGCGCGAGCGCCGCGGTGCGCGTGGCTTGCGGGTCGCTCCCCTGGATCGTGAAGAAGGCGCGGCTGTAGACGATGGTCCGCAGCATGTCGTTCAGCCGGTAACCGGTCCTGTCGAGCTGCGCCTGGAAGTAGCCAAGGAGGGCGTCTTCCTCCTTGGCGACGGGCCGGCCGACGCCATAGGCGTAGAGTCGGCTGACGATGCAGGCGCGCACCGCCGGGCTGTCGTGCATGGCCCGGCCCAGGCCCGCGGCGTCGGCGTAACGCACGCCGTCAAGGGCGCCGCTGGCGTCGATCGCCGCGCCGTGTTCGGTCTCTCGGAACTGTCCGGCCCCGTCGAACTTCTCCAGCGCCAGCCCGATCGGGTCGGTGATCTTGTGGCAGCCGGCGCAGGTGGGGTCGGTGTTGTGAGCGGTCAGCCGCTCCTTGGCGGTGCTGAACTTGGCGTTCGGATCCTCGACGATGGAGAAGTCCACGTTCGGCGGCGGGTCCGGAACGTGCTGGCACATCAGGACTTCGCGGATGCCCCGCCCACGGCGCGTGGGAGAGCTGCGGCCCGGGTGGGCGTATTGCGAGAGAAACGCCACCTGGGTGAGGATTCCGGCGCGCGGATCTTCGGCCGCGAACTCGTAGGCCGCCCAGCTCTTGGGCTTGATGAGCATGGGAACCCGATAGAGCGAGGCCAGGCCGGCGCTCATTATCGTGCGCCGGGTGGTGAACAGGTCCCGATAGTCTTCCCTCCGGGCGACGAGGTGGTCGGTCACCGTCCGCAGCACCTGCTCGCGGGACTCCTTAGCCACAGTCGCGGTGAAGGCGGGATAGATCACCGGGTCCTTGGCAAGATTGTCGAAGGCCTCCAACACCAGGAAGTCCTCGAAGAACGCGCGCGCGCCCTGCTCCATCTGGGGCGCGGAGAGCATCCGCTCGACCTGGCGGCGGAGCCCGACCTCGTTGTGCAACTCCCCGCGTGCGGCGGCGGCCAGCAGTTCCTCGTCCGGCGCCGAATCCCACAGCAGGAAACTCAGTCGGGCGGCTTTCGAATAGCCGTCCAGCCTGCGCCCGCCGACCCGGTTCGGATCGGCTTCGAGGCTCTCACGGATCAGCAGAAATTGCGGCGCCACCAGCACGCTGGTGAGCGCGAACGAAAGGCCGCGATAGAAGCCCCGGCCGCCGCCGGCGGACGCGCCAGCGAGGTCCACCTTGAGGGCCAGTTCCCGCTCGGTCAGCGGACGACGGTAGAGAAGCAGGCCCACCTCGCTCAGGAACTGGCGCGCGCAGGCGTCGTCGCGCGCCTTCTCATCAGCCGGCTTGCAAGGCACGAGGTAGCCCTGGTGACGGACGTCCACCACCTGCGCGGCGACGGATCGCGCCGCCGATTCCAGGCGGTCCAGCGCGCCCGGCGTCACCACGGCGGCCGATGCGCCGACCGCCAGCAGGCCGTCGGTCCGCTTCACCGGCGCGAAGCGGATGTTGTTGGCGATATCCGGGCCGAACACGTTGGCGATGGTGTGGATGTACTGGCTCTGGCTCATCAGCCGTAGCGTCGGGGCCGCCCCGGGCGTGGCCGGTTCGGCGGCCCCATCCCCGGTCTTTTGCGCGGCCTGGGCTTGGGTGGCCAGGGCGCCGCCGGCCACCATAGCGCTCGCGCAGATGGCCCCGATGGTGGCGGCGGCGAAGGCTACACGGAAGCGCAAACTCATCGTGACCCCTCCGCGGAAGCCCGGTAAGACATCGCAACGTGGCTCTGGCCCTTGGGATTGTGTGGGATCTGCGCCCGGACGGCGGTGACCTTGTAGGCTGCAGATATGGCGCGGCATTGCCCGCTGGCCGGATCCTTATGGCCGTCGGCGTAGCGAAGGGCGGCGTAGTAGTAGTTGGGATAGCTGAATTTCAGGATGTTCCCGGAGACGCTCTTGCTATGGGTGTAGAGCCAGTATTTCAGATCCTCATAGCCACCAACGAAACCCTCCGCCCCGTCGGGAGTGAGTTTCAGCCGTAGCCGCAGGTCCCGGATCCTGCGCTCGCCCTGGTGGTTCACCCACCAGGTCGAGAAGTCCATCACCGGGATGGGATCGGTGGTCAGCACCCCGTCAATGATTCTGCCGCCGGTGGTCTGAATGTAGCGGGGATAACGGTCGTCGATCCGCTGGACCAGGAATGGCACGAACCGGCCAGGCGTGCTGGCGACCAGCTTGTCGCGTCCCTTGGCGATGGTGACCATGACTGCTGGGTCGTTCTTCTCGCTGTCGACCCCGGTGATCTCAATGACCACGCGGTTGAGCGGCGAGTTCTCGAAGTCCTTGGCGATGAATTCGGTGGCGAAGCCGTCGGTGCGCCAGCCCAGGGTGCAGCCCACCACGCGGGCGATCTGATTGTCTACCTGCACCCCCTCGGGGCTTGAGAACTTCTCGTGCCGGCAGGTCTTCGGGGTCGCCCGGCCATCGGGAGTGCCGTCGA
>CANJKG010000037.1 GCA_947474775.1 Caulobacteraceae bacterium
CGCCAACCTGAACGGCTCGCAAGCCACCATCTCGCGCGCGCCCATCTTCAGCGGCAACCCCTTCCTGCCCGCCGTGATCCAGGCGGACATGACCCGGACGAACACGGCCAGCGTCCCCTACAACAAGCAGCTCCGGTTCGAGGCCTTCCCCAGCCATCAGACGGAGACCACCGAGGGCTGGACGGCGACGCTGGACCTGTCGGGCAAGATCACCGACACTTGGCGCTTCAACGCCTACTACACGCGCGGCGAGGCGACGCTGGCCGGAATCCACCGGGGCAGCGCGGAAAACCAGAAGCTGTTCGCCGCCCTCGACGCCGTGCGCGTCACCGCCGCCAACGTCGGCGCAACCGGCCTGGCCATCGGCAGCATCGTCTGCAACGTCGCCCTGACCAACCCGGGACGTTATCCCGGCTGCACGCCCTACAACCCGTTCGGGGACGGCATCGCCTCGCCGGCATCCATCGACTACATCATCAATCCGTCGATCTATAACGTCGACAACGTCAGCAACTCATGGCTGGCCAGTGTCCAGGGCGAGCTGTTTTCCACCTGGGCGGGACCGATCAACGTGCTGGCAGGTGCTGAGTACCGCACCCTGTCCCTGGACGTGACCAGCAATTCCGATCCGGGCACGCCGTTCGACATCGTCGGCATCCGCGGGATCACCGCGACCACCACGGCGCATTCGAACATCAACATCGCCAAGGCCAGAGGCGAGAACAAGGTCAAGGAGGTCTTCGGCGAACTGCAGATCCCGCTGGCGAAGGACTGGGCCCTGGCGCAAAGCCTGGACCTCTCATTGAACGGACGGCGGACTGACTACTCCACCAGCGGTGTGGTCAACACCTGGAAGGTGGGCCTGTCCTGGGTTCCGGTCGATGGCATGCGGGTGCGCGGCACTTTGTCCCGCGACATCCGGGCGCCGTCGCTGTTCGAACTCTTCGCCGGCGGCACGGCCAGGCTTGCGGTGACCTTCGACCCGCACGTCCAGCCCCCCACCGCGCAGATCATGCAGGTCCGCGGGGGCGGCAACCCCAACCTGAAGCCCGAGGACGGCAAGACCAAGGCGCTCGGCGTGGTCTTCCAGCCGAGCGCGGTCCCGGGCCTCAGCATGTCGATCGACTACTATGACATCCGCATCGAAGGGGCGATCGCGCCCCCGACGACCGACGTCATCTTCAACGAATGCGAGATTCAGGGCGGGACGGGCGCCTCGTGCGCGCTGATCACCCGCCCACTTCCGTTCAGCAACCGGACGCCGGCCAACATCGCCACCGAGGTCAGGACCCTGCCGATCAATACCGCCTTCCTGGCAAACCGCGGCGTGGACATCGAGGTGAGCTACAAATTCGACCTCGACCAGTTCAGCATGCCCGGCAGCATGGACCTGAAGGCGTTCGTGAACTACGTCGACCGCTACGCAACCCAGAACGACTCCACGGCGCCGATCCGCGAACTGGCCGGCACCACGGATGGCCAGCAGCCCCGGTGGCGCGGGGTATTCGGCGCCAACTGGCGTAACGGTCCGCTAAGCGTCTATGGCCAGATGCAGTACGTCGGCAAACTCAATTCCGGGCCGCAGTTCGTCTACACTGTTAAGAGCTTGAAGGCGGTCCAGTACTTCGACACCACGATCACCTATGATGCGAAGATCGCCAATGCGGATACCCAGTTCTTCTTCAACGTGAAGAACATCTTCAACAAGGGCTGGCCGTTCTTCCCCACGGCGAACTCGACCGGCACCGTGTTCCCGACGATCGTGTCCGTCTATGACGTCATGGGCCGCTATTTCACCGTCGGCGCGAAGACCCAGTTCTAAACCGTCGGTTCGGCGCGGGTCGGGTCAGCCCGGCCTGCGCCTTCCGCGCAGATCATAACCCCAGGCCATCACCGGGCGCTGTGCGGTGTGTTCGGCTGGCCATCCACAAGGGAAAGAGCGCCCATGAAGAACACCTCGAAGAAGCAGGTCGCGGTTGTGGTGGGCGCCACCTCCAAATGGCGCGCGGACGGTCCCAACACCCATCTGATCCACGGCAAGACTCTCGACGACAGCGACCTGCCGGTCGAGATCCGCTGGGGCCTCGGCGGCGCCATCGCCCAGAAGTTCGCCAGGGAGGGATTCTTCACCGTCCTGACCACCCGCAAGGCCGCCAACGCCGCCCACCTCAAGCAGGCCATCGAGGACCAGGGCGGCGAGGCGATGATCGTCGAGCTGGACCTGTCGTCGCCGGAGTCCATCGCCCGGGCCTTCGCCACCATCCGTAAGGAGGCCGGCGATCCCGAGGTGCTGGTCTACAACGCCGGCTATCTCGACGGCCGCGCCCTGCCGCCGGAAAAGGAGCTGTTCGAGCACATGCCGCTCGAAATCCTCGAGGTTGGGCAGCACATCGCCGTCCGTGGGCCGTTCCTGGTCTGCCAGGAGGTGTTGCCGGCGATGCGCGAGCGGGGCTCCGGTTCGATCCTGTTCTCCAACAACAAGGCCTGCCTGCGCGGCAAGAAGCGCTTCACTGGCGAGTCCCTCTACTATCCCAGGGTGCTGGTCCGCACTCTGTCGCAGGTGCTGACCGAGGAGTATTCCGAGTACGGCGTCCATGTGGCCAATATCATCGTCGACGGCAGCATCGACGCCCCGGGCATCCGGGCTCGCCCCGCCTACAACGAGAACCCGGGCGTCGTCATGAACCCGATGAAGATCGCCGAGGCGTTCTACTATGTGCACACCCAGGACCGGACCTGCTGGACGCATGAGATGCAGCTGACCCCCCACGTCCGCAAGCCGAGCTTCTAGAGCTGATCGGTTCAGATGGAGCCATCTGAACCGTGAATCAGGCTCTACGCCTTTGATTGTCGAGCACGATTCAACGATCAGACGATGCCGTCTGATCGCATCGTGCTCTAGGCGTCCGCCCAGGTTTCCGGGCCCGTGAAGACTGGGTTCGGGAATCGAGAAGGGCGCGGAGAGGCCGCTCGGGGGATAAGGTCCCGAAGACGGACACCGAGAGCGCCGCCTGGGGGGATGGATTTGAGCAAGCGCGTGCATGGCCGACGGCCACGGATCGGCGCCGGATCGGCCTTCAATGGGGACCGGTTGGCGCCGGCCATCGAGCTCGCCGAAAGCGGGGAGGTCGATTACCTGATGTTCGACCGTCTGGGCGAGATCTCAATGACCCAGGCGACCCTGCGGCGGGCCAAGCACCCGCATCAGGGCTATGACCCGCGAACCGGCCAGATCCTCAAGGCGGTGGGCGGGTATCTGGGCCGCGGCGGCGTGGTGGTGGGAAGCTTCGGCCAGGCCAATGTCCCCGGCGCCCTGGCCGAGGCGGTGGACGCGGCGCGGTCGGCGGGCCTGTCCGGCCTCAAGATCGGCGCCATGCACGGCGGCTGCGTACTGGACCATCTGAAGCGCCGCAACGTCGAGCTGCCGGAACTCGGCTGCCGCATCGGCGACCTGGGCGAGCGGCTGATCTGCGCACATGCCTATATCGGCGCAGAGGGTTTCATCGACCTGTTGGCGCAGGGCGCGACCTTCGTGCTGGGCGGCCGGATCGCCGACGCCTCCATGGCTGTGGCCGCCTGCTACGACGCCATGGGCTGGGACGAGCTGACCCCGCAACGGGCGGCGCTGGCGACGCTGGCCGGCCACATGCTGCAGGGCGGCTCCAGCATCACCGGCGGAGGCTTCGCCGATCCGCCCTACCGGGTGGTGCCGGGCCTGGAGCCGCTGGGCTTTCCCTATGTGGTGCTGTCGGAGGACTCCCTGCGGGTGACCAAGCTGCCGGCCGCCGGGGGCATGGTCACCGCCCAGACGGTGAAGTGCCGGATCGGTTACGAGATCGGCGACCCGCGCTCCTATCTGACCCCCGACGTGGACATGGACATGTCGATGATCGAGGCCAGCGAGCCGGCGAACGACGTGGTGGAGCTGAGGGGTATGCGCGGCTCACCGCGGCCGCAGATGCTGCGGGCGCTGGTGGGCGTGCGCGACGGCTTCAAGGCCGTGGCCGAGGGGTCGGTGGGCGGCGCCGGCTGCATCGAGCGCGCGCAGCTGATCGAGGCGATCGTCCGCGAGCGGCTGAAGCCGTTCAGGGATGACATCCTCGACTTCCGCTTCGACATCCATGGCATCTCGACCCTGTTCGGGCCGCTTTCCGACAGGCCGCCGGAGCTGAACGAGGTGCGCTACCGCGCTGCAGCCCATTGCCGAACGCGGGAGGCCGCCCGCGCGGTCTGCATCGAGACCGGCATGGTCTATTTCGACCGCCCGGCCGGTGTCGGCGGACCCCGGGCCGAGATCGTCGAGGCGCTCACCGTGGTGGGCGTGCCGGTGGAGCGGAGCGCCGTCAGTATCGAGACCGAGGTGGTGGTGGCATGAAGCTCCGCGAGATCGCCTACGCCCGCTCGGGCGACAAAGGGGACACGGCCAACATCTGCGTGTTTCCCTACAAGGACGATGACTGGGATTATCTGCGGGAAAACCTCACCTCCGAGCGCGTCAAGGCGTTCTTCGCGCGCACCGTCACCGGCGCCGTGGACCGGTATGAGTTCCCCAGGCTGAAGGGCCTGAATTTCGTGCTGCACGGGGCGCTGGGCGGGGCATATTCCGCAAGCCTGATGGTGGATTCCCAGGCGAAATCGTATCAGTCCTTCATCCTCGACATGGACATCTGACTGCGCCCGCAGGGCCGGAGGCGAAGCGTGAAGACCCCCTACGAAACCATCGAGGTCGAGATCGTCGGCGGCGTCGCCACGGTGAGCCTCAACCGTCCGGAGGTGCTGAACTCGTTCAATCAGCCCATGTGCGACGAGTTCACCCATTTCTGGAAGCGCTGCCGGGTGGACGACGACATCCGGGTGATCGTGCTGCAGGGCAACGGCGAGCGCGCCTTCAGCACCGGCATGGACCGTCGTGGCCGGATCGAGTTCATCGACAACCCCTGGTCGCGCACCAGCCCGGTGTTCGAGCTTGGACCCAAGTCGGCGCACATGTTCAAGCCGGTAGTGACACTGGTCCACGGCCTGTGCGGCGGCGGCGCCTTCTACTGGGTCTGCGAGTCCGACATCGTGATCTGCGCCGAGGGCGCCCAGTTCTTCGACCCGCACGTGTCATACGGCATGGCCTCGCCCTTCGTGCCACCGGGACTTCTGCGGCGCATCCCCTATGCGGAGACCATGCGGATGGCGCTGATGGGCCTCGACGAGCGGGTCTCGGCGCAACGGGCCCACCAGGTCGGACTGGTGAGCGAGGTGGTGCCGCCCGCGCGCCTGCGCGAACGAGGCCAGGAGATCGCCCGCAAGATCGCCGCCAAGTCCCCGGCCGCGATCCAGGCTACCGTGCGGGTGGCGTGGGATTCCATCGGCAAGCACCCGACCCAGACCAACGACATGAACATGCACTATTCGGCGCTGGTGAAGTTGATGCCCGCCGAGGCCGAGGTGCAGCTGGAGACCGCCGGCAAACAGGCCTGGGAGTTGCGGTAGGGCGGGCTGGAGGAATCAGCCACCCATCGCCGCCGCGATCCTGCGACGGAAGTGGGGGATCACTGTCTCCCCGAAGTCGTGCAGCTGCCTCGCCATGCCCTCCGGTGCGAGCTCACGATAGAAGAACTTGATGTTGACGGCCGTGCCACCGGAAATGGCGAGCGCGTTCACCAGGCCCCTAGCGACCTCGTCCGGGTCCTCGGAGGCGATGTAGTCCGCGTTGAAGCCCGGCGCGTCCGCGGCCAGGGGGCGGGTCTGGTAGTGGGCGTTCAGGGATTCCAACCGGCTGGCGTCGGGCTTGCCGAGCCAGGCGCGCCGGTTGATCAGGATCGGGCCCGCGCCCCCCGCCTCGCGATAGGGATCCAGGAAGACGTGCAGACCTTCGGCCGGCGTGGCCGAGGAGGGGACCAGGCCAATGCCCAGGCGCCCCGCCCGTTTGGCGCCCAGGGGGCCGCCCACGGTGCTGAGGATCGGGATCGGATTGTCCCGGCAGGCCTGGATGGCCGGGTCGCCGGCCAGCAGGCCCGGCGCCTCGCCGCGCAGGCAGGCCGCCAGCACAGGCAGGCGTTCGGCGAAGAGCTTGCGGCGCTGGTCGCGGTCCACGCCGGCGATCTCATAGTCGATGGTGGTGGCGACACTTCCCGGCCCGAAGCCGCCGCCGACGCGGCCGGGGAAGCGGGCGTTGAGCCAGGCCATCTGTTCGGCCACCAGCCAGGCCGGGCGCAGCGACAGCAGCATGGGGCAGGGACCCGCCCAGATGCGCCTGGTGGCCGCCAGCATCCAGCAGGCCACCATGATCGGGTCGGGGATGTATTCGAACATCCCGCCGTGGTGCTCGCTGATCGTCACGCCGTCGAAGCCCACGTCCTCGGCGATTTGCGCCTGCCGCACCAGGAAGGCGGCGGCTTCCTGCGCCGGCTGGCCGTGGATGTAGACGCCCACCGAGATCGAGCCGCGGCCGAAGGGCTTGCTGGGTTCGATCGGTGGCAACAGCGGTCTCCGTCGTCACGGGGCCGGGGCGGGCGCAGGCTGCGCGGCGGCGAGTTCGACCGTCCGCTGGTGTCGCCGCAGGCTGCGCGCCGCCAGCAGGAAATGGCCGACCGACCACAGCTTGGGGATGGAGAGGATCAGCAGCGCCGTCTGGAGGGAAGCCTGGGTGCCGCCGGCCGAGATGCTGTCGCTGACGATCCCGGTCACCAGCGGCCCTAGCGCCAGGCCAAGGCCGCCCACCACGAACAGGTAGATCGCCGTCGCCGTGGCGTGGGTGCGCGACGGCATCAGCGAATGCAGGGTGGCGTAGACCGGCCCGTTGTGGATAGAGCTCAGGCTGTTCCAGACGAACAGCAGGCCCAGGAACAGCGGGTAGTTGTGGATCACCAGGGCCAGCATGACCGCGGGCAAGGCGATCGCCTCGCCGACCCCCACGAACATCAGCGCCTTGGGCGGGGATTTCCGCCGCATCCAATCGCCCGCGAAGCCTCCGAACAGCACCCCGGCCAGTCCCGACAGCCCCATGGCCACCCCATAGGTGAAGCCCACCTGCGCCGAGCCCATGTCGTACGTCCGGATGATGTAGGCCGGCAGGAAGGCCTGCAGGCCGCCGGTGGCCAGCGCGGCCAGGGCGGCGGCGAAGATCAGGTGGACCAGGGTCGGCTGGCGCAGCAGTTGCAGCGCCACCTCGGAGGTCTTGGGCCTTGGCTCCGTGGGGGAGGTGTTTTCCCGGTTCATCCTGGCCGGCTCCCTGATCGTGAAGCCGATCACCAGAGCAAGCAGCACGCCCGGCGCGCCCAGCAGAATCAGCGCCATCCGCCAGTTGGCGATCTCGTTGATCCAGCCGCCCAGGACCAGCCCGGCCAGGATCCCCATCTGGGCGCCGACGAAGTAGATGGCCACCGCCCGCGCGCGGAAGCGCGGGGCGAACATGTCGCCGATCATCGAGCTCGCAGCCGGCGTGCAGACCGACTCCCCCACCGCCACGCCCATGCGCGAGAGCCCCAGCTGCCAGACATTCTGGGCCAGGCCGCCCGCAGCGGTCATCACGCTCCAGATGGTGATGGCGCCGGCGATCAGGCGCTTGCGCGAGGTCCGGTCGGCGAGCGCCCCCATCGGAATGGCGACGGTGGTGTAGACGATCGCGAACATCACCCCGATGACCAGGCCAAGCTGGGTGTCATTGAGCTGCAGGTCGGTCTTGATGGACTGCGCAAGGATCAGCGGGAGCTTCCGATCCAGCAGGCTCAGCATGTGCGCCACGGCGAGCACGCCCAGCGTGTACCAGGCGACCGCGGTGGGGCCCGGCTCCAGGCCGCCTTCAGTCGAGGAAGGAGTGAGAGGCTTCCCGGGAAACGCCGCCATTGGCGCATTCGATCATCTCCGGGGAACGCGGCCAAGCTGTTTCAAGGTGAATGGGGGCTCCGAAGCTCGGCGATCATCATCTATAGGTCGGCGATCTTCGATGGAGGCAGGCGGGTGGCGGTTAGTTTCGATCTGAGCGGCGAGGTCGTGGCGGTCACCGGCGGCGGCCGGGGCCTGGGCCGCGCCATCGCCGCGGGCTTCGCGGAGGCCGGAGCGACGGTGGCGATCCTGGGCCGGGACGAGGGCGTGCTGGAGGCCGCCGCCGCCGAGATGAACGCCGCTGGTGGCCGGGTCCACGCCTTCGCCGCCGACGTGGCCAACGAAGACGACATCACGGCGGCGGCGGCGCGACTCATCGAGGCGCTCGGCGCCCCCACGGTCCTGGTCAACAACGCCGGCATCAATCCCTGGTACCGCCGCGCCGAGGACACCACGCTCGCGGAATGGCGCCAGATCATCGACGTCAACCTGACCGCGGCCTTCCACTGCAGCGTGCTGTTCGCGCGGCCCATGCTGGAGCGGCGCAAGGGCTCGATCATCAACATCACCTCGGTGGCGGCGCACATCGGCCTGGCGCGCTCGGCTGCCTATTGCGCCTCCAAGGGCGGGCTGGAGCTGCTCACCAAGTCCATGGCCATCGACTGGGCGGGCCGCGGCGTGCGGGTCAACACCGTCTCCCCTGGCTATTTCGAGACCGACCTCACCGCCGGCCTGCAGGCCAACGCGAGCCTCGCCGACAAGGTCATCGCCCACACCCCAATCGGCCGCTTCGGGACCCCCGACGAACTGGTCGGCGCCTGCCTCTACCTGGCGTCCGACGCCTCCAGCTATGTGACCGGGCAGTCGATCCGCGTCGACGGCGGGTTCACCGCCTCCTGAGCCTCAGCTGGCCTGCGCAGCCGCGCTGTCGGAGCCGCCGCGCAGGCGAGGCGCGGCGAACAGCAACAGGGCCATGGCCGGCAGGTAGATGAGCATCGCCGACGCCAGGGCGTAGCGGATGGCCAGCCCTCCGCCGTAGAAGTCCGACAGCATGCCGGTGACCACTGGTCCCAGGCCGAAGCCGGCGAAATAGCTGACCAACTGGGCGATCGACATCACCGACCCGCGCATCCGGCCTTCGGTGTTGGTCATCAGGGTCGAGTAGCAGAGCGGCGGATAGCCGCTGCGCATCAGGTCCCCGCAGATGTAGCAGGCGATGGCCAGCGGGATGCTGGGCGTGAACAGGAAGGTCATGCCCGTGACGAAGGCGACGCCCAGCGAAAGGCCCACCAGCCGCACGGGCCAGGCGTAATGGCGCACCTTGAGCACGTCGCCGAGCCAGCCGTAGACGGTCGATCCGACCACCCCGCCAAGCCCGATCCCCAGGCCGATGATCAGCCCTGTCTGGGCGAGCGAGAGATGATGGACACGGATGAAGAAGGAGCTGGCCCATGCCCCGATGCTGACCTGAACCAGGGCGGTCATGGCGCAGGCCGCCATTAGACACATGATGGCCGGCGAGCGCCCGATGAACCGGAGGACCTCCAGGGTCCGCGGGGGCGCTGCGGGCGCGTCCACGCTCGACGGCCCTGCATCGGCGCCGCCGCGCCGGGGCTCCTTGAGGGTCAGCAGCAGCAGCAGCGCCGCCGCCAGGCCGGGGACGCCGGCCATGAACATCGCCGTCCGCCAGCCGTATTCCGCCGCCAGGTAGCCCCCGGCGACGCTGGCCACCACACCGCCGATGTTGCTGGCGGCGTAGAGCAGTCCGAGGCTCATGCCCCGCTTGGCCGGCGGGAAGATGTCGGCCAGGAAGGGGATGGCGATCGGCGGCGCCCCGGCCTCCGCGGCGCCCACGCCCACCCGGCTGAGGATCAGCTGCGCGTAGGTGCGGGCGAGGCCCCCGAGCGCCGTGCAGATGCTCCAGACCGCCACCAGCACCGCCAGCATTCCGCGACGGTTCACGCGGTCGGCGAGATAGCCCATCGGCGCCACGGCCAGCGCGAAGGCGATGCCATAGCTCAGGCCGCCAAATACGCCCAGCTGGGTGTCGGACAGCCGGAACTCCGCCTGCACCGGCTCCACCAGCAGCGACGGCAGGGTGCGGTCGATGCCGTGGCAGAGGTAGACTAGCATCAGCACGCCGACCGCATAGGCGCGGTAGGACGGGCTGGCGTAGGCGTCCTTGGCGTCAGCGGGCCGTGAGGAAGTTCCGGTCATCGAGGCGCCCTGCTCCCGCCCTGGGCGCGGCGCTTCGGAGCTTCGGCTGCCTGCTCTTCGAGCCGACAGGCTTCGTCTTGCTTCCGCCTCAGGAGTGCGCCCAGCGCGGGTAGGGCGGCGATGAGCGCCTTGCGGTCCTTCGCCGAGAGCCCCTGGATGCGCTGGCCAAGCCAGTCGTTGCTGTGGCGTCGTACTACCGCCATGGCCTCGGCGCCGTCCGATGTGATCCGCAGGTGCGAGCGGCGCAGGTCCTCGCTGAGCGTGTCGTCCGCCACCCAGTTGGCTGTCCGCAGACGCCGGATGTGCGCGCTCATGGTCGATGGCGTGGTCTCCTCCAGCTGCGCCAGTTCGTTGACGCCTATGCCCGGGCGCAGCTTGATCAGCCCCATGAGCAGGAGGTCCAGCGAGGAGATCCCGGCGCTGGCCGCCTCGCGCCGCAACTGCCGCGTCAGGCGGTGGAGCAGCGGTCGCAGCTGGTCGGCGATCTGCACGGGCGCCGGGATGTCCTCCGCCGCGACCTCGGTCTTCCTGGCCATGCTCAGATCCCCTTTGTCGCGCCGCCGTCCAGGTCGATCAGGGCGCCCTGCAGCATCTCGCCCTCCGCAGAGACGACGTAGGCCACCATGGCGGCGACGTCCTGCGGCCGGCCGGCGCGCCTGGCGCCCCTGGATCGCGCCCGTTCATGGATGGCCTCCGACGGGTCGGCGGCGCCCTGGTACTTGGCCAGCAGGCGCGGGGTCGCGACGATCCCGGGGTTGATGGCGTTCACCTGCACCCCGTCGCGGACGCCGCGATCGGCGAGGCCCTTGGTGATCGCCAGAAGGGACGAGCTGAGCGCGCCGGTCATCGGCGAGTCGCCATTGGGCGTGCGCGCGCCGATCCCGCCGATGTTGACGATCGAGCCGCCCGACTTGGCCAGCAGCGGCCAGGCCGAGCGGCAAAGCCGGATCGCGGCGAACACCTTGACCTCGAAGCCCTTCAGCCACTGGTCGTCGGTGAGGGTGAAGAAGTCCTCGTGCCGTGTGGCGCTGGCGCAGTTCACCAGGATGTCGAGGCCGCCCAGGGCGTCGGAGGCCTTGGAGATGACCGCCTCGCCTGAGTTGCGGTCGGCGATGTCGATCGCCAGGTGTGAGGCCTTTCCCCCGTTGGCGATGATGCTCGCGCACACCGATCGCAGCGCGTCGTCGTCGCGCGACACCAGCAGGACGTGGGCGCCGTCCGCGGCCAGCCGCCGGGCGATGGCCTCGCCAATGCCGCTGCTCGCCCCGGTCACCACGGCGCGCGTGCGCCGGATCCGGGAGCTGTCGCCGGCTGATCCCACTGGTCTCCTCCGCTTCTGGGAGCGTCCGGCGGTACTATTGCGGCGGCCGAAAACGCTCGACAAGTTATTTCGTAAGCCACACTATCTAGAACGCCCGGATTGCCCCGAAGACGGCCCGGCCAATTGGAGAGGGGATGACCGAACTGCTTGCCGGCCTGCGCGTCCTCGACCTGTCGCTCTGGCAGCCTGGGCACACGGCGACCCAGCTGCTCGCCGACCTGGGGGCCGACGTCCTGAAGATCGAGCCGCCCGGCGGCGATCGGATGCGGCCAATCCCCGACCGTTTTCTGAATTTCAACAGCCACAAGCGCAGCCTGGTGCTCGACCTGAAGCTGGAGGCCGACCGCGCCCGCCTGCACCAGCTCGTGGCCCAGGCCGAGGTGGTGGTCGAGGGCTTCAAGCCCGGCGTGGCGGACCGGCTGGGGGCCGGCTACGCCCAGCTTCGGGCGGTCAATCCGGCCCTGGTCTATTGCTCCATCTCCGGCTTCGGCCAGACAGGACCGCTGGCGCAGACCGGCGGCCACGAGCAGAACTACCAGGCCTACGCCGGGGTGATGAGCCGCCCACCCAACGGCGCCGCCCCGATGCCGGCCGCCGCCCTGATGGGCGACCAGGGCGGCGGCCTGGCGGCCGCCTTCGGAATCCTGGCCGCCGTGCTGTGCGCCCGCCGCACCGGCCAGGGCGAGCATGTGGACGTCTCGGTGGCGGACCTGATGATCAGCTGGTCCGCGCCCATGGAGTCCATCGAGGAGGGCGCGGCCAGGAAGCAACGCCCGCCGGGAATGGGGGTCTATCCTGCGGCCGGCGGCGGCCATGTGGCCCTGGGGGTGTTCAGCGAGGACCATGCCTGGGACCTGCTCTGCCGCAAGCTCGGCCTCGAGCAGTTCGTGGGACTGAAGATCGCCGACCGGCGGGGGCGGTTCGCGGAGATCCAGCCCCTGCTGCAGGCGTGCTTCGCCACACGCAGTCGCGAAGACTGGGTGGCGGACCTGGGCTCCGCCGGCGTCCCCATCGCTCCCGTGCTCGCCCTGGACGAGGCCATGGAGCTGCCGCACTTCTGGAAACGCGGCGTGATCGCCCGAGGCCCTGACGGCGAGCGCCGCATCGCCCATCCCATCCGCTACGTGGAACACCCGTCGCGTCCGCCGGGCCTCGCGCCGGCTCTGGGCGAGGGCGGCGAGGCCGGGTTCGACAAGGCGCGTCCGGAGAGACCATCGTGACCGCGTCGGGCTGAGACCTGTCCAGCACGCCTTCAGCAACCTCGAACACCAAGACAACGGAGCACAAATGTTCAGCTCGACACTCCTGGCCGGCAAGGTCGCCTTGGTAACCGGTTCCACCGCCGGCATCGGCGGCCAGATCGCCGAACAGCTGGCCGAGGCAGGCGCGGAGACCGTGATCATCAACGGCCGCACCGTCGACAGCGGCGAGGCCCGCCGCGCCGAACTTGAGGCGCAGATCCCAGGCACGAGGTTCCTGTTCGCCGCCGGCGACAGCAGCAAGCCGGAGGACATGGCGTCCATCTTCGACGTGATCGAGAAGGAGGCCGGCGGCCTCGATATCTACGTCCACACGGGCATGAGCGGACACAGCGGCGGTGGTCCCCGGCCCTTCGTCGAGACCGACCGCGAGTACTGGACCCGGTCGATAAACGGAATCCTGCTCAGCCTGATCGAAGGCTGCAGCCGCGCCGTGCCGATGATGCTGGCCCGCGGCGGCGGCGCCATCGTCTCCATCGCCTCGGACGCCGCCAAGGTGGCGACCCCGGGCGAGGCGGTGTTGGGCGGCGCCCTGGCCGGCAACGTCATGTTCTGCCGCACCCTCGGCCTGGAGCTTGGCCGCCAGCAGATCCGAGTCAACGCCGTAACCCCCTCGATCACCAAGGGCACGCGCACCTACGACCGGGTCATGGCGGGCGGCTTCTCCCGGGCGCTGTTCCAGAAGGCCGAGCGCAAGGCGCGCCTGGGCGTGGCCTCGGCGTCCGACGTGGCTCATGCGGCGGTGTTTCTCGCCAGCCCGCTGGCCTCGCACATCACCGGCCAGGCGCTCAGCGTCAACGGCGGCATCTCGGCCGCCTGAGATTAGGTCTTGCGGCGGCTCTTCAGCAGTCCCGCGATCGCCGGGAGGGCTTCGGCGAGCTTCTGGCGTTCCCGTTCGGGAAGCTCCTCGATCTTCTGGCCTAGCCAGTCATTGCAGCGCCGGCGCACCTTGGCCATGGCCTCCTGTCCCGCCTTGGTGAGCGTCAGGTGAGAGCGGCGCAGGTCGTCGCTGAAGCTGTCGTCGACGGTCACCCAACCCACCGCGCGCAGCCGGCGTATATGGGCGCTGATGGTGGACGGCGTGGTGTCCTCGATCCCGGCGATCTCGCTGACGCCTATGCCAGGCCGAAGCTTGATGATCCCCAGCAGCAGCAGGTCCTGCGACGAGACGCCTTCGTCGGCCGCCTCCCACCGCAGCCGGCGGGTCAAGCGGTGGAGAATGGGACGCAGCTGATCGGCGATATCCTCCTCGGAGACCGCCGGCCCTCCGCCGGTGTCCTGGGCTTTCCTGGCCATCGGCTTTCCCAAATCATCCCCGGCCGCGACGATGCGCCTAGAGCGGGCCGCCGTCCACGCGGACCATCGATCCATAGGTGAAGCTGGAGGCGGGGCTGGCCAGATAGAGGGCGGCGGTGGTGATCTCCTCCGGCCGGCCAATGCGGGAGGCGGCGTTGTTGCGGGTGGTCTTGGCCGTCTCCGACCAGCCCTTGGCGATGTCGGTGAGGAACGGTCCCGGGACCAGTGTGTTGACCCGCACCTTGGGCGCGTACTCCTTGGAGAACACCTCGGTGAGCGCATTCAGCGCCGCCTTGGCCCCGGCGTAGGGACCATTACGCGGGTTGGGACGGAGGGATCCGGTGGAGGAGATGTTGATGATCGCCCCGCCCTCGCCGGCGTACATCCGCGATCCTACCAGGGAGCAGAGCCGGAACGGGCCCTTGAAGTTCACCGCGATCACCTTGTCGAACAGCTCCTCGCTGGTCTCCAGGGAGGACGGGGCCAACGGCGCCATGCCGGCGTTGTTGACCAGGATGTCGACCTTGCCGAACGCATGATAGGCGGTGTCCACCAGGCCGGTCATCTCGTCCCAGTGGCCCACGTGCGCCCCATAGGCCAGGGCCTTGCGGCCAAGGCTGCGGACCTCCCGCGCGGCGGCCTCGCAGCTTTCGATCTTGCGGCTGGTGATCACGATGTCCGCTCCGCGACGAGCGAAGGCGCGGACCATCTCAAGTCCCAGACCCCGGCTGCCTCCGGTGACCATGGCGACCTTTCCGGTGAAGTCGAACAGGCTGTCGCTCAGGGTGGGTCTCCTCTTTTCGATTGGGCGGCGCGGCCAGTCAGGGGGATATGCAGGTCGGTCGGCCCGGTCAACTTGTTCGGTCGCCAAGTCATGTGGATAGCGAAATATCATGTGCCGGCGCGGACATGGATTGCTGCGCCCGCGAATGCCGCAAGGCGTTCACATGGCTCATCTCTGACGGTCGCTACCGCGTGCCGACGCTGTCGTTCTATCTCGCCGCCGATGTGGAGATCGCCCGTGAGCTGACGGCTCGAGCCCGTCGCTGGCTCGACCCCAGGCAGAGGCGGCATTGCCAAGGTAGGGAGCTTGTGGGAGCGTGCCTCAAATAGGGGGGGTGGCGAATTGACCGGGCGACGGCTTGGCGGGCTCTGGCCTGGCGTCCTGGCGGGCGCGATCATCGGCTGGGCCTCATGGGCCATGGCGCAAGCCCCCGCGGAGCGCGCGGCCGTCTTCACCGGGGACCAAGCCGCCCGAGGCCAGGCGACCTATTCCGCGGACTGCTCGGCCTGCCACGGACCGAGGCTGGGCGGCGGGCCCGGCGGCCCGCCCTTGATCGGGGACGCTTTCCGAAGCCGGTGGCAACCGCAGACCGCCGAGGCCCTGTTCAGCTATATCCGCGAGAAGATGCCGCCGGGAGCCGGCCGGTCGATGGAGGACCCCGCCTACGCCGAGATCGTCGCCCACCTGTTGAAGGCCAACGGCGCGCCGGCGGGCGCGACGCCGCTGTCGGCGGACGCCAGTCAGCTCAGGTCGGTGACCCTGGCCCAGGCTGTGCCCCCGGCGCCGAGGGCTCCCAAGGCGCCCCGGCCGCCGCGCGGCGGCGCGCCCGCGCTGGACTCCGTCGCCCTGGATTCCCAGGCCCGCCACCGGGAGATCCTGCAGCGTCTCCGCCCCGTCACCGACCAGATGCTGCGCGATCCGCCGGCCGGCTCGTGGCTGAGCTGGCGGGCCACCTACGACGCCCACGGCTTCTCGCCGGCCGCCCAGATCGATCGCCGCAACGCCAAGCACCTGGGCGTGGCCTGGAGCTGGCAGCTGGCCGGTGGGGTCAACCAGATCACGCCCCTGGAGCACGACGGCGTTCTGTTCGTCGCCAGCGCGGGGCGGGTGCAGGCGCTGGACGCGGCCACCGGCGACCTGCTCTGGCAGTACCAGAGGCCCACCCGCGTCGGGATTTCGCGCAGCATCGCGATCTATGGCGAGCTGCTCTACTACGCCGCCGAGACCAGCGTGGTGGCCCTGGACATCCACACGGGGAAGGTCGTCTGGGACCGCCTCATCGTCTCGCCCGACGCGGGCGTTCGCTTCGGCGCCGGGCCGATCGCCGCCAAGGGCAAGATCTTCCAGGGCATGGGCTATTGCATCGAGCCCTACCCCGGCGGCTGCTTCATCGTCGCCCTGGACGCGCTCACCGGCCAGGAGCTGTGGCGCTTCAACACCATTGCCCGCCCCGGGCAGCCGGGCGGCGACAGCTGGAACGGCGCGCCCGTCGATGAGCGCTATGGCGCATCGGTCTGGATCGCCGGCAGCTACGACCCCGAGCTCGACCTGCTGTTCTTCGGGACCGGCCAGACCTACAAGACCGCCACCCTGATCCGCGGCCCCTCCATCAATGACCGGGCGGCTGGGCTCTACACCGACACCACGCTGGCGCTGCGGCCCGAAACCGGCCAACTGGTCTGGCACTACCAGCATATGCCCGGCGATGTGTGGGACCTGGACTGGGCCTTCGAACGGACCGTGGCGACCCTGGACATCGGGGGGAAGAAGCGGCGGACGGTGACCACGGCCGGCAAGATCGCGGTGTTCGACACCCTGGACGCGGCGACGGGCCAGTACCTGTTCTCCCGCGACATGGGCTTGCAAACACTGGTGACGGCCATCGATCCCAGGACTGGCGCCAAGACCGTCAATCCCGAGGTCATGCCGGAGCCGGGCAAGGACAAGCGGGTCTGTCCCGACACGCTGGGCGGCCGCAACTGGCAGTCCACAGCCTTCAACCCACGCACTGGCGTGCTCTATGCGCCGCTCAACGAGACCTGCATGATCTGGTCGTGGCTCCCCGGCGGGCCCTTCGACTGGACCAGTGCGCGGGTGTGGCCGAAGCCTGGCGAGACCGTGGGCCGGCTGGCGGCCGTCGACCTGGCCAGCGGCCGCACCCTGTGGACGCGCAAGCAGCGCGCGCCGCAGGTCAGCGCCGTGCTGGCCACCGGCGGGGGGCTGATCTTCGAGGGGACCAAGGACCGCTGGTTCCGCGCCTCCGACGACCGCACCGGCAAGGTGCTGTGGCAGGTCCGGCTCGACGCCTCGCCCAGCTCCTTCCCGATCACCTACATGGTCGACGGCGTGCAGTACGTGGCCGTCACCACCGGCGGCGGCGGCTCGCACGAGAACAACATCGGCCAGCTGGCTCCGGAGATCACCAGCCCGGCGGCCGGCGGCGTGACCCTCTGGGTGTTCCGCCTCCCGCCGAGGTCATAAGGGTAGGATCAGGGCAGGGGCGGCGTCCGGCTTTTCAGAATGTCCAGGGCGACATCGACGATCATGTCCTCCTGGCCCCCCACCATCCGGCGACGGCCGAGCTCGACGAGAATCTCGCGGGTATCCAGGCCGTAGTCGGCCGCCGCCTTCTCGGCGTGGCGCAGGAAGCTGGAGTAGACCCCGGCGTAGCCCAGCGACAGCGTTTCGCGGTCGACGCGCACCGGACGA